>CAIMLY010000180.1 GCA_903842425.1 uncultured Alphaproteobacteria bacterium
CTCGGCGCCGGTGCGGTGCCGGATGAACAGGGGCTTGCCGCGCCACTTGATGGTCACGGACTGGCCGAGCTCGACCTTCGTGAGGTCGAACTCGACGGACGCCAGGGCGAGGGTGTCGCCGGCCGGGTTCATCTGGTCGACGAGGGGCCAGGCCACCGTCGCCGCCGCGCCGGCCGCCGCGGCGACCGCGGCGATGTGAATGAAATCGCGACGGCTGGGGTCGTCCCCACCCGCGCCATGTTCGGGGTTCGCGCCCGCCACGCTGTCGGCCACCTTGAAGCCACCCTTCGCTTGGGGACCGCGCCGCAGGGGCGCCGTCCGTCCTCGACCCCGCCAGATGATCTGGTAAGGGTCCCCCAGACTGGAAGCGCCACCCGCCGCGAACCGGCCCGGAAGTCCCCTCGCCGCAAGGTGAAAGGCCAACCGCTGATTCGCTGCGGGTCGCGCGCAGCCCGTGGCTGGATCGCTTAGAATGCTGCTCGCGCTTTTTCAACCGGACATTCCGCAAAACCTCGGCGCCGCCATCCGGCTCGGGGCCTGCCTGGACACGCAGGTCCACGTCATCGAGCCCTGCGGCTTCCCCTTGTCGGACAAGGCGATCCGCCGGGCGGCCCTGGATTACGGGGATCCGGGAGAGGTCGTGCGGCATGCGGACTGGGCGGCCTTCCGCGCCGCAGCGCGGGGCCGGATCGTGCTCTTCACCACCCGCGGCGCCACGCCGCTGCACGACTTCGCCTTCGCCCCCGACGACATCCTCCTGTTCGGCCGGGAAAGCGCGGGGGTTCCCGACTTCGTCCACGACGCCGCCGACGCCCGGGTGATCATTCCCTTGAGCCGGGGCCGGCGATCCTTCAACCTGACCGTCTCGGCGGCGATCGGCCTGTCCGAGGCCCTTCGACAGACCCGGCGGTTCCCCGCCTTCCACCCACAAGATTTCCCAGGCCATGATTGATCCCGCCGTCCTCGAGTCCCGAAATACCCGCGCCCGCGCCTGGTTCGACGCCCTGCGCGACCGGATCGTCACCGCCTTCGAGCAGCTGGAGATCGACGCCCCCGCCGATCTCTTTCCGGGCGAACCGGCGAAGTTCGAGCTGAAGCCCTGGGTGCGCGAGGCCGGCGGCGGCGGCGTGATGGGATTCCTTCGCGACGGGCGGTTCATCGAGAAGATGGGCTGCCACATCTCGCTGGTGCACGGGACCTTCACCCCCGAGATGGCCGCCAGCATGCCCGGCGCGGACAAGGACCCCCGCTTCACGGCCACGGGGATCAGCCTGATCGCCCACATGCGCAGCCCCAAGGTCCCGGCCGTTCACATGAACACCCGCTTCCTGGCCACCCGGACGGGCTGGTTCGGCGGCGGGGCGGACCTGACCCCCACCCTCGATGCGCAGCGCAGCCAGGAGGCGCCGGACGCCGTCACCTTCCACGCTGCGCTCAAGGCCGCCTGCGACCGGCACGACCCGGCCTGGTACCCGGATTTCAAGACGCGCTGCGACGAGTACTTCTACCTGCCCCACCGCAAGGAGCCCCGGGGGATCGGCGGCATCTTCTACGATCACCACAACTCCGGGGACTGGGAGCGTGATTTCCAGTTCACGCAGGATGTCGGCGAGGCCTTCCTGGACGTCTATCCCCGGATCGCCCGGGGCCGCATGCACGAGCCCTGGACCGAGGCCGACCGCCGCGAGCAGCTCATCCGCCGGGGCCGTTACGTGGAGTTCAACCTGCTCTACGACCGCGGCACCATGTTCGGCCTGAAGACCGGCGGCAACATCGAGAGCATCCTGTCGTCCATGCCGCCCGAGGTCATCTGGCCCTGAAGCAAAGCCTGCCGGTCAGGTCCGGCCCCCGGCCGCGATGAAGCGGCGCAGCCTGCGCCCCACCTCCAGCCGGTTGTTGTCCGACTGGTAGCTGGCCACGGCCGCGTCGGCCTGGGCATCGGTGTAGCGGGTCCCGCGACGGGCCTCGATCAGGGCCAGGGCGTAGTCCGGCTCAAACTCGGGATGCAGCTGGATCGAGATGGCCCGCCGTCCGGGATAGGCCAGGGCGCCGAAGGGCGTGAAGTCGTTACCCGCAGAGACCACGGCGTCTGGCGGGACCTCCACCACCTGGTCCTGGTGCGAGGCGGCGACGGCCAGGGACGGCAGGTCCGAAAGCCATCCCTCCGGCCGGGTCTCGTAGCGGTGCAGGCCCACGCCCCAGCCCTTGGGCGACGGGATCACACGCCCCCCGAAGGCCTCGGCCATGACCTGGTGCCCAAAGCAGACCCCCACCAGGGCGGTCTTGCCCGAGGCGGCGGCGAGGAAGGCCTTCAGGGGCGCAATCCACGGCAGCGGGTCGTAGACGCCCGCGGAAGACCCCGTCACCAGGCAGGCGTCGAAGGCTGAGGGATCGGAGGGCAGGCGCCCCTCCGCGACAACAAAGGTCTCGGCGGCGTCGCCCTCCCGGAGGAGCAGGCGGCGGAACATGGCCGGATAGTCCCCATGGCGCCCGGCAAGGTCCCCCGGGGGGCTCCCGGTCTCGAGGATGGCCAGCCGCACGCTCAGGTCTCCCGACCGCGCAGGATCGCCGCCAGGCGCTCCTGCAGGGCGCGGGGGTCCCCCGGGAAGTCCTCGTCCATCCACCAGGCCTCAAGCTCGCGCAGGACCTCGCCGACGACGGGACCCGGGCGGGCGCCGGCGGCGACCACATCGGCGCCGGAAATTCCAAGCACCCGGGGCGTCCAGGCCTTTGCCTGGGCGATCTGCTCGCGCCAGTCCGGGGTCGCCGCACCGTCGGGCGTCCGAGCCCAGGCCATCCGCAGGCGATCCAGGGTCACGTCCGCCCCCAGGAGGTGCAGGGCCCGGCGGAGTTCCCGGGGAGACATCCAGCTGGCCAGGCGCGGCTCGCGTCCCGCCGCGGCGATCAGCCGGTCCCTCTGCGCGCCGGAAAGCCTGAGGCGCTCGGCCTCACGTGCGACCTCCGTCGGTGCTTCGGGGAACAGTCCGCCCAGCCGCAGCAGGGGATCGGGAGCCGCGCCCTCCAGGGTCTCGACCTCGCAAAGTCCTTCGAAGCGGGACAGGTCGCCGGCATCTGGAAGGACCTGCGCCAGGACGCCCGTGGCCGCCATCAGGCGGATGGCCGGCCTCGGATCCACGGCCCCCAGGAGCGACAGCAGTTCCTTGAGGACCCGCTCGGCCGGCAGGGCGGCGAGGCTGCCGGCCTGGGCGGCGCAGGCGGCGGCGGCGGCGGGATCCGGCTCCCCACGGCCGTAACGCGCCAGGAAGCGGAAATAGCGGAGGATTCGCAGGTGGTCCTCGGCGATCCGGCGGTCAGCCTCGCCGACAAAGGCGATCCGGCCCTCCCGGGCCGCCGCCAGGCCCTGGCCGGTGGGATCGAAGATCCGGCCCCGCCGGTCGGCGTAGAGGGCGTTAAGGGTGAAGTCCCGCCGGGCCGCGTCCTCGGCCCAGTCGGAGGTGAAGGCCACGACCGCGCGGCGACCGTCGGTCTCCACGTCCCGCCGCAGGGTGGTGATCTCGAAGCCGCGCCCGCCGCTGACCGCGGTCACCGTGCCGTGGTCCAGCCCCGTGGGAACCGCCTTGAGTCCCGCCGCCGCAAGGGCTGCGATGACCGCCGCAGGCTCAAGCCGGGTCGCGAGGTCGATGTCGGCGACGGGGCGGCCCATGACCGCGTTGCGCACGCAGCCGCCGACGAACCGCGCGCAGTCAGGTCCGCCCGCCGCCTCCAGGGCGTCCAGCACCACGGCGGCGGCGGGGTCCGACAGCCAGTCTGCGCCCGCCAGCACGTCATCCGGCCCGGCCCCGGTCACGCCGGCGCCCCGAACAGTCGGTGCGACAGGATCCGCAGCATCCCCGCCGTCGCCCCCCAGATGAACCTTTCGTCGTGGGTCATGGCGTAGAAGCGGCGCTTGCCGCCGTCCGGCAGTTCCCGCTCATGCGTCTCGTGGTTGGCGCCGTCCATGAGGAAGCCGAAGGGCGTCTCGAAGATGTCCGCCACCTCCTCGGGGTTGGGCTCGAGGCTGAAGCCCTCCTCGATGAAGGCTACCACCGGGGTGACCAGATAGCCTGTCCCCGTGCGGTAGGGCGTGGAAAGCCCGACAGGCGAGACGAAGCCGGGCGCCAGGCCCACCTCTTCCTCGGCCTCGCGCAGGGCCGCCTGCCAGGGCGTCTCGCCCGCGTCGCATCGCCCGCCCGGGAAGGCGATCTGCCCCGCATGGCGCCTCAGGGTGTCCAGCCGGGTGGTCAGCAGCACCGAGAAGCCCTTTGGCCGCTCGATCAGGCCCACCAGGACGGCGGCGGGGGTCAGGCTGTCCAGAGGCGGGAAATAGGGATCCGGCTCGAAGTCGAAGTCCGAGCTGATCTGGTCCACGGTCCGGTGGGCCAGGGGATCCAGGCGCTCGGCAAGGCGGGCCTCCAGAAGGGGCCGCGCGCCGGGCGCCGCCAGCCGGTGCGGGCTCACGCCGCGCCGTCCCCGGACGCACCCAGGTCGAAGGCCGCGCCGCCGGAACGGACTTCCAGCCGGCCCGCCGCCTCGTCTGCCATCCCGACCAACTCGTAGAAGACCGGCCGGGCGACCAGGGCCTCCAGGCCCCGCCGGACATGCAGGTAGGGCCGGGGCTCGCCGGACGCCGGATCTGTCTCCACCCGCAGGGCGTTCTCCGGCCCGGCGCGGACCTCGTCGCCGACATTGGTCTGGAAGACCAGATCCTCTCCGTCCCGGTCCACCCGGACGGCGATGAAGGGGGCGTCCTCGACGGTGATCTTCATCTTCTCCACCGGCGTCACCAGGTGGAAGCCGTCGGGATCCTTCCTCAGGACGGTGGAGAACAGGCGAACAAGCGCCTCGCGTCCGATGGGCGAGCCCTCATGGAACCACTGGCCATTCCGCTTGATGACGATGTCGATGTCGCCGCAGTGGGCGGGATTCCAGAGGTGCACGGGGGGCAGGCCGCGGCCGGGCGCCTGTCGGGCGGCTGCGGCCACGCCGTCCAGGCCGGAGGTGTTCTGAGTCTCGGACATGGCCGGAAAGTAGGCCCGCGCGCCCTCTGGCTCAACCTCGGGGCGGGCTCAGGCCCGGACCGGGCCCGCCATCGGTCCTGCAGCGCCCCGGGCCAGGACCCGCCTCGGGTCGACGGGGCCGGGCAGGCGCACCCCGGCTGTCGCCCCGGCGTCGTATCCGAAGCGCCGGAAATAGGGCGGGTCCCCCACCAGCAGGATGGGTCCCTCGCCGAGGGCGTCCGCCGCCGCGCCGGCGCGCTCCACCAGGCGGCCGCCAAGTCCGTCCAGGCGACGCCCGGAGTGCACCGCAAGCGGGCCCAGGAAGAGGGCCCGGTCCGGACCGACATGGATGTCCCAGAGCCGCACCACGCCGACGACCTCAGCTCCCGCAAGGGCGCAGAAGGAGAGGTCCGGACGATACCGGGCGAACTCGCGCACCCGTTCGGAGACCTTGACGAACCGCCCCGGGCCAAAGGCGTGGCCCAGCAGGGTCTCGATGCCCGCGGCGTCCGCGGGCGTCTCCGGGCGGATCACGGCTTCGGTTGCGTTGATGTCCGCCAAGACTTCCCCCCGACTTCCCCCCGGGCGCGAGGGCCGGGCGTTTAGGGCCGCGCGCCGGTCGCGTCAACCGCACGTTCAGAGCCAGTTGCGCGGCCAGGCTTCGCCGAGGAGGCGCACCTCGCCCGCCAGCAGGCCCCTCCGGCGCATGGCGGCGTCGGTCAGGGGGGACAGGGCCTGGACCGGCTCGACCCCGGCGCGGGGACCAGCGGCCAGGGGCGCCTCGGCGGCGGCGGCGTCCACGGCCTTCCACTCCGCCTGGCCCTGGTCGGGAAAGCCGACGGCGAAGAAAAGCCGGCGGGGATCGCCCGGGGGCTCGGTCAGGACGGCGATGACCCAACCGGGCATGGACCCCTCCGGGATGGCGGAAAGGGGTTAAGTTGCCGTGCGTCGGGCTTCAGGCCAAGGTGCCCCGGCGATGAGCGAGTCCCCCGAAGACGACGACCTGACCCTCCGCGCCCTCATGGGCCGGCCGGACTACCTGCGTTTCTGGCTCTCCCGGGTGGCCTCGACCCTTGGCGTGCAGATCCAGAGCGTCGCCCTCGGCTGGCAGGTCTACGCCGTCGCCCGCGAGACCATGGACGTCGCGAGTTCGGCCTTCTTCGTGGGCATGATCGGCCTGGCCGCCTTCATCCCGGTCTTCGTCCTGGCCCTTCCCGCTGGCGAGACGGCGGACCGGCACGACCGCAGGACCATCCTTCGCCTCTGCTACCTGGCCGAGATCCTGACGGCGCTGGTGCTCGTCGTGGCGACCGCCGGCGGCCACGCCAGCCTGCCCCTGCTGCTGGGCGTCGCGGTGGCCTTTGGCGCCAGTCGCGCCTTCATGGGCCCGGCGGCCACGGCCCTGGGCCCGATGCTCGTACCGAGACGGCTGCTGCCCCGGGCCATCGCCCTGAATTCGCTCGCCTGGCAGGGAGCCTCCATCATCGGTCCGGCCCTCGCCGGACTGCTGGTCGCCCTGTCCCCGACCCTCGCCTACGCCGCCGCCGCCGGCCTCTATCTCTTCGCCCTGGCCTGCATCACGGGCATCCGCGGCAATACCCGCCCCGAGGTCAGCCCCGGCTCCCGCTGGGCCCTGATGAAGGAGGGCCTGGCCTATGTCTGGACGAACCGGATCGTCTTCGGCGCCATCTCCCTGGACCTGGTGGCGGTGCTGCTGGGCGGCGCCACCGCCCTCCTGCCGGTCTTCGCCCGGGACGTCCTGCATGTGGGACCCGAGGGCTTCGGCCTCCTGAGGGCCGGGCCGGCCATCGGAGCGACCCTGGTGGCCATCGTCCTCGCCCGCCATCCCATACGCCGGCGCGCCGGGCCGCTCATGTTCGGAGGAGTCGCCGTCTTTGGCCTGGCCACCATCGTCTTCGGGCTGTCGACCTCCCTGCCCCTTTCCGTCTTCGCCCTGGCCGTGCTGGGGGGCGCGGACATGCTGAGCGTCTACGTGCGCCAGACCCTGGTCCAGATCGTCACCCCGGACGCCATGCGAGGCCGCGTCGCGGCCGTCTCCTCGCTCTTCATCGGCGCGTCCAACGAGCTGGGCGAGTTCGAGAGCGGGGTGGCCGCCCGCTTCCTGGGCCCCGTGGGGGCGGCCGTCTCCGGCGGGGTCGGCGCGGTGCTGGCCACCGGCCTCTGGGCCCGGCTCTTTCCTGACTTGCGCAAGGCCGACCGCCTCGAATAACTGGCGGCGCGATCATTTTCATCGGGAGGCATTTCAATGGGCGCACTTGACGGAAAAGTGGTTCTGGTCACCGGGGGCGGCAACGGCATTGGCCGCGACTGCGCCCTCATCGCGGCCCAGGAAGGCGCAAAGGTCGTGGTCAACGACCTGGGCGGCGGCCTGAAGGGCGGCGACGAAGGCGACGCCGGTCCCGCCGAGGCGGTGGCCCGGGAAATCCGCGCCGCGGGCGGCGAGGCGGTCTCCAACTCCGAGAGCGTCACCAGCATGAAGGCCGTGCAGGGCATGGTCGAACAGGCCATGGATTCCTTTGGCGGCCTGCACGCCGTGATCAATCCGGCCGGCATCCTGCGCGACGTCATGTTCCACAAGATGAGCGAGGACGACTGGGACCGCGTGATCGACGTGCACATGCGCGGCTCGTTCAACGTCGCCCGGGCCACCATCGAACTGTTCCGCGAGCAGAACGACGGCGCCTACATGTTCTTCACCTCGACCTCGGGCCTGTTCGGCAACATCGGCCAGGCCAACTATGGCGCGGCCAAGATGGGCATCGCCGGCCTGTCCCGGATCATCGCCATGGAAGGCGCCCGCAACAACGTGCGGTCCAACTGCCTGGCGCCCGTGGCCTGGACCCGCATGACCCAGTCCGTGCCGGTCAAGGACGAGGCCGCCGCCGCCCGCCGTGCCGTGATGGCCGAGACGATCCGCGCCGACCTGC
>CAIMLY010000181.1 GCA_903842425.1 uncultured Alphaproteobacteria bacterium
CCCGGCGCGCGTGCTACGAAGGCCGGGTTCCAGCCCCTGCGAGGACCCCGGACATGGTGGCCATCAGCCGCGCCGACTTCCTGCTCCTCATGGTCGGACTTCGGGATTCCGATCCCGGCAAGGACGAGCAGATCGCCTTCCTGCAGTTCTGCATGGACAACGCCGCCTGGAGCCACGGCCAGTTCCTCCAGGACCTCTGGGTCGCCTACGAGACGAAGATGCGGACCGGCGGGTTCTTCGTGGAGTTCGGGGCGACGGACGGGATCAAGTTCTCCAACACCCGGGCCCTGGAGACCCGGCTGGGCTGGAACGGCATCCTCGCCGAGCCGGCGCGCATCTGGTACCCGGCCCTGCGGCGCAACCGGGCCTGCTTCATCGACGACCGCTGCGTCTGGACGACCACGGGGGAGACCCTCGTCTTCAACCAGCCGGCCATCGCCGCCCACTCCACCATCGACGCCTTTTCCCAGGGCGACAGCCTGGCCGGCACCCGGGCGGAGGGCCAGCGCTACGAGGTGACCACGGTCTCCCTCAATGACCTGCTGGGGCACTGGAACGCGCCACGGCGCATCGACTACCTGTCCATCGACACCGAGGGGTCGGAGCTGGACATCCTCCAGGCCCTGGACTTCGGCGCCTGGGAGATCCGCCTGCTGACCGTGGAGCACAACCACACACCCAAGCGGGGCGAGATTTACGATTTCCTAGTCTCGAAGGGCTATCGTCGGAAGTTCGAGACCCTGTCCAACGTCGACGACTGGTACGTGCGGACCTACTGAAACCGGGAGAAGAATCCCGCCATGATCCGTCAGGCCCTCCCGCTCACCGCCGTCGCCCTCCTGCTGTCCGGCTGCGGCGCGCCTGTCGCGGCGGTCCTCGCCGTCACGGTCTGCAAGGTTCCCGCAGGCGCCGCGCGGATCCCCGCATGCCAGGCGCTCGCCAGCGCACCTGACGCCGCCGCGGACCGCGTCGCAGGCCGCACGGACCTGTTCCTCTCCGAGGCGCTTGACGTCACGACCACCGGGACGGCCCAGAAGCGCAACGCGCCCACCACGCTTGGATCCATGATCCTGAGGACCCTCCAGCCCGGCGAACGCCTTTCCGGGCGCTGGGTCCAGGGCGCGGACGGGGAGTCCCGCTGGCTGAGGACGGCCGACGGGGGCTATGTCTGGGAGGGCAACCTTGCCGTCCCGGGCTCGATCACCCCGGATGGCGTGGAGGGCGTCCGGGTCGGGGCGAGCCTCGCCGAAGCCCGCGGGAAACTGTCTTCCGAGGGTCGGTATGGCTCCGAGGTCCCTGACTGGGAAACCGCCAGGTGCGAGGTCTATGCGACCCTGGACGGCCGGGCCGACGTCATGGTCGAGGATGGACGGGTGACGCGGGTCGAGGCCAATGACCGTCGGCTCGTGACCGCGGAAGGCGTCCATATCGGTGCGACGGAGGCCCAGCTGCGCGCCGCCTATGGCGCCCGGCTCAAGAAACAGGCCAACCCCTACGCCGGCGACGACTACCTGGTCTGGACCGGGCCCCAGAGGGGGATCCTGTTCAACGTCTACGAGGGCAAGGTCGCGCAGGTCCGCGCCGGGAGCCCGTCGATCCAGTATGTGGAGGGGTGCCTCTGAAACCCCTGCCGCGCGCAGGCGGCCGTCTCGCGAGCCGCGCAGCCCTTGCTGATCGCCCCTGGCCGCCAGGGATCGACGCCCTCTTTCGTGCGGGGCTCGCCCCCGCCGTAGCGGCTTGGGCCCTCAGCCTCGGGACCCCCGTCGGCGCCCATGCGCCCGGCTGCCTGTTCCGGTTCGCCCTCGACATCGACTGCTGGGGCTGCGGGATCCTGAGGGCCCTGGCCGCCCTCCTGCGCCTCGACCTCGCCGGCGCCCTGGCGCTCAACCCGTTCAGCCCGCTTGTGGCGGCGACCCTGGTCGCCGTCTCCGCCGGCGGGCTCCTGGAACTTCACACCCGATACCGGAGATCTCCCCATGGCTGAATTCACCTTCATGGAACAGCAGATGCTGACCCAGGACCTCACCGAGCAGCAGAAGGTCCTGTTCAACGGCCAGTTCGCCTCGGAAAAGAAGGACAGGACCCTGATCTTCGTCCTGTCGATCCTGTTCGGCACCCTGGGCGTCGACCGCTTCATGGTGGGCGACATCGGCTTCGGCATCCTGAAGCTGCTCACCTTCGGCGGCTGCGGCATCCTCTGGCTCGTGGACCTGTTCCTGATCTGGAACCGGGTCGACGAGTTCAACCGCCGCAAGGCCTCCGAGCTGGTCGCCACGATCAAGATGACGACACCGGCGGCGGCCCCGCCCCCGGCTGCGCCGGCGGCCTAGGCCGGTTCGGCGGAGGGGGTCAAAGGCGCTTCAGCTGACCCCCTCCGGCCCGCTGCGCGGTCCACCTCCCCCTGGGGGGAGGAATTAGAGAGG
>CAIMLY010000182.1 GCA_903842425.1 uncultured Alphaproteobacteria bacterium
CGCAGCTTCGTCTCGGTCATCCTGGGGGGCTTCGGCGCAGACGACGGCGCGGCGGCGGCCGGTGGTCGCATCGAGACCCGCCCGGTCAAGCAGGGCTCTGCCGACGACGCGGCCTTCATCATGAAGAACGCCTCCAAGGTCATCATCGTCCCGGGCTACGGCATGGCCGTCAGCCAGGCGCAGCACGCCCTCAGGGAGATGGCCGACAAGCTGAAGGAGGAGGGCGTCGACGTGAAGTACGCCATCCATCCCGTGGCGGGCCGCATGCCCGGGCACATGAACGTCCTGCTGGCCGAGGCCAACGTGCCCTACGACGAGGTCTTCGAACTCGAGGACATCAACGCCGAGTTCCCGACGGCCGACGTGGCCTTCGTCATCGGCGCCAACGACGTCACCAACCCGGCCGCCAAGACCGACCGCTCCAGCGCCATCTACGGAATGCCCATCCTGGACGTCGAAAAGGCCCGGACCGTGCTGTTCGTGAAGCGCGGCATGAGCTCGGGCTATGCCGGGGTCGAGAACGAGCTCTTCTTCCGGGACAACACGATGATGCTTTTCGGCGACGCCAAGAAGATGGTCGAGGGCATACTGAAGTCGCTGTGACACCCTGTCCGGCCAGCGTGATCTCCGTCTTGCCGCTCCCGCCCTGCCGGTTCATGCTGCTCTCAGGAATCTGGGAGGCAAGCCATGCGCAGTCTTGTGAGCGGGCTGTTGCTCGCGTCGATTGTCCTCGTTTCAGCGTGTTCCGGGCCCAAGGCGCCCGAGGGGCCGGCGGCGCCGGTCGCCTTCTCCATTCCCCTCGAACCCAACACCAACGGCATGATGGAGCCCCGCTCGGGTCGTGTCGCGGTGGGGAGCTACTCCGCCGAAGTCGCCATGACCCCCAGCTGGTGGGTGGCGGGCGACGGCTTCAAGGTCGTCTGGTTCTCGGGCATGAGCCAGACCAAGCGGTACTTCCAGCTGAGCGGCGAGACCCCCGGCGAGGCCGCCCGGCCCAAGCTCCTGAAGTCGCCGGAGGAAGCGGTGCGGGAGGTGAAGGTGTCCTTCGACGGCGCCCCGCCGGTCTCGGTCCGTCCGGAGGCGACCCGGGCCGTCTTCAAGCCCCCGGCCGGCGCCAAGGCCGTGACCTCGGTCGAGATCGCCTTCGGACCGGCGGACGCCCCGGTGACCTACGCCTGGAAGTAGCCCGGCGCGGAGGCTCATGATGCCCGGACCGGCTGAAGGACCCCCAAGGGGGGAATGGGTCGACATCGGCGGCCGACGGCTGAGGATGGTTCGCGCGGGTCCATGGCCCGCCGCCGGAGAGACGCCCCTGGTGGTGATGGAGTGCGGGGCCTTCGGCTGCGCCGCCGACTGGCACCGGGTCCAGGAGGCGCTGGCCGGACGGGGCGTCCGGAGCCTGGCCTACGACCGGGCGGGCCTTGGCCTTTCCGATCCCGGACCGGACCCCCGGGACGGCCGCGCCATCGCCGACGACCTTCAGGCCCTGCTGGCCCGGCTGGAGGATCCCGCCCGGCTGGTCCTCGCCGGCCACTCCATGGCGGGCCTCTTCCTGCGGATCCTGGCGCCGCGGATCCGGGACCGGCTGGACGGCCTGGTCCTGGTGGACGCCGTCACCCCGGAGGCTGTCGACCATCCTGCGGCCGCCCGGATGATCGGCGGTTTCCGGAGCGCCATGTTCCTGCTCGACCGGGTGGCTGACCTCGGCGTCATGCAGCCCTGGTCCCTGGTCGCCGGCGACCGTATCGGCCTGCCCCCGGACATCTCCCGGGAGAAGCGCCGGATCTACGCCTCGGCAACCCACGCCCGGGCCTCCGCCCGCGAGGTTCAGCAGTGGCTGGAGACCGCCGCCCAGGGCCGGATCGCGGGTCCCTTTGACCCGGACCTGCCCGTGGCGGTGGTGACGGCCGGCGCCGTCCCCCTTCCCCCGGACCTGCAGGCGATCCAGAACGCCCCCGCCCTGGCCTCCCGCGCCGGCCATGTGGACCGCGTGGAGGGCGCGCGCCACGCCAGCCTCCTGGGGCCCCGTCACGCCCATCGGGTGGTCGGCGGGGTCGAGCACGTCCTCCGGGCCAGCCGCGAGGGCTAGCGGGCAAGGCCGGCCGAAAGGGCGGCGGCCGACGCCTCGTCGGGAACCGCCCCGCAGGCGGCCAGAAACCGGTCCCGCGCCAGGAGCCGCACCTCGACCCCCGAGGCTGGGGACCCCGCAAGGTGCACGCCGTCCGCCCGCTCGACGGCGGGAAGGCCGCCCCTGAAGGGCGGCGGGACTCCCCTCAGGCTGGCGCGGTGCGAGGGCGCCGGGCGGGACAGGCGCCCGGCCAGGGGAAAGACCCGGACCGGACTTTCGGTCCGGACCTCCAGGCGCCTGTCGAAGACGGCGGCGACGCCGGGCTCCAGCGCAAGGTCCCCGGCGCCCTCCCGCCCCATCTCCCCTGCGGTCCGTCCCCAGGCGACCTGGGCTCCGTCCGCCAGGACCAGGGCGCCGGCCAGGGTGGCGCGCACCTCGACCTCGCCGGTGAGCCGGGCCGCCAGACGGTCCAGCGCCTCGCCGCGGGGAGGACGGGACCCGCCCCCCGCCGCCAGGCAGGCCGCCGCGACCAGGCGCCGGGCCGCGGACGGTGCGGCCCGCCTCAGGGCCTCCCGGTCGAGGACCAGACCGAAAGCCGTCGCCCGGACATGACCGGAGAGTTCCGCCGCCGCCTCGGGCCCGTCATCGCCATCCGGAGCCGGGATCCGGGCGCTCCCCGCCAGGGCCATCCGAGCCCGGCTGCGGGCGAACCGGGGATCGGCGTTGGCCGGATCCTCGATCCAGGTCTCGCCCCGCGCCGCCAGCCAGGTCCTGAGGGTCTCCCGGCGCTCGCCCAGGAGGGGCCGCAGGAGGAAGACGTCCCGTCCCTCCGGCCAGGCCGGCGAGGGGCTCCACTCCCGGGGTGAGGGGGTGGTGGATCCTTCCGCCCGCATGGCCGCGGCTTCGGCGAGGTCGTCGGCGGTGTGGCCCATCAGAAGGACCCGGGCGCCTGCGGCCCGGGCGGCGTTGGCCAGGAGCCCGTGCCGGGCCCGGCGCGCCGCTGCGGGCAGGCCGCGGGCGGGGTGGGGGCCGGTCCAGGCCAGGGCCTGGAAGGACGCGCCGGCCCGCCGGGCCGCCTCACCGCACATCCGGGCCCAGCCGCCGCTGTCGGGGTTCAGGCCATGGTCGACGTTCAGGACCAGGAGCCGCCGGCCCCGGGCCTGCGCCCAGTCCGCCGCCATGAGGGTCAGGGCCAGGGAGTCCCCGCCGCCGGACAGGGCCACGGCGAGCGGCGTGCAGGCCCCTGCGTCGAGGCGTGCGTCGAGCCGCGCCCGCACCCGGGCGTCGAGGTCCCGGCTCAGGCTCCGCAACGCGACTGGGCGCCCACGGCGGCGGCCCGCTTCCGGGCGCCCTCCGGGGCGGCGGGGTAACGTACGCCCAGCTCCGCGAGGGCCTGGCAGGACTCCGCCGTCTTGCCCAGGCGTCCCAGGGCCCGGGCAAGCTCGACGACGGCGTCAGGGCCCCACCAGGTCGCCGGCCAACCCTTCAGGGCGGTGATGTAGTCGGCGGCGGCGTCCGGCCAGGCCGACTGGAGGGCCCGGGCCCGGCCGCGGAGGTAGGCGGCCTCGCCGGCCTTCGGATCCCCGGGCGTGGAGGCCAGCCAGGCGGTGAGGGTCGCTTCGGCCGCCGCCGGGTCGCCGCCCTGCAGCTGCCTGCGGCCGCGGGTCAGGCCGTCCTCGGCCGTCGTTCCGGGAGCGGGAGTTGAGGCGGCCGGGGCGGGGATCGGCGCGGGCGCCGGACCGGTCGCTGCGGGGGGTTGTGCGGTGGGTTGTGCGGGGGGGCGTGCGGGGGGGGGCTGCGACGTGGCCGACACCGGTCGCCCGGCCTCGAGGGCCTGGACCCGGTCCTGGAGACCCTTCACGTCGCCGCGGGCCAGGTCGCCCGCGCGGGTCGCGCTCTCCAGCTGGGCGTTGACCCCCTGGAGGGCGCGCTCGAGGTCCGCCACCCGCTCGGCCAGTTCGCGGATGCGGACGTCCCGGGGGTCGTCCTGCACCGGAGGGGCGGCCAGGGAGAGGCCCGGGAGGGCGAGGGCCAGGCCGAGGGCAAGGGCGGCTGGCGCGGGGATCCGCCGCAGGGCCATGGACCTAGCGGGCTCCGCTGACGATGGCGGTGCGGGCGTTCCGGTTCCGCCGGAAGGCCTCGTCATCGGCGCCCGGGTCGAGCGGCCGCTCCTTGCCGAAGGAGACCGTGGAGATCCGTGACGGGGACACGCCCAGGCTGACCAGCTGGTCGCGCACGGCGCTGGCCCGGCGCGAGCCGAGGGCGATGTTGTACTCCCGGGTCCCGCGCTCGTCGGCATTCCCCTCGATCCGCACCTGGACAGCCGGATAGCGGGCCAGCCAGGCGGCCTGGCGCTCGAGGACCACGACGGCCTCGTCACGCACCTCATATTGGTCGACCTCGAAGAAGACCCGGTCCGAGGCGTTGATGACGAAGTCCTGCACCGTCCCCGGCAGGGGGGCTCCGGTGACCGGCGCGGGCCTGCGGACGGGCTGGACGGCCCCGGCGGCGTCGGATCCGCCGCTGGCCGC
>CAIMLY010000183.1 GCA_903842425.1 uncultured Alphaproteobacteria bacterium
CGACGGTCACCCGGCGCGACATCACCGTCATCACCTTCGACAAGGAGACCGAGGCGGTGAAGACGGTCGACAACCTCACCCTGGCCGATGGCAAGGTCATCGCCTTCAACGGACGTGAGACGCCCACCCGGGGCCGGGAACTGACCGTCATCGAGCAGCTCATCGGGTCCATCGGCGCCGGCGGCCTCCTCCCCCGGGAAGAAGAAGGTGTTCCCGGATCGCGGCCCGGAGACCGCCGCTGAACCCGGGGCGTCACGCCACCCCGTTTCGCCCCCGGGATCACCTGAACCGCGTGACCAGAGGGCCTTTTTCCCGTTAAGCTTGAATCCGTCTTTACCTTCTGGAACCCTCGCGGTTGCAGCGGCAGGCCGCGGTTCAGTCTCTGGGGGGAATTCGATGTCGGTCCGCTGGCTCCTTGGCGCCTCAGTCATCACCCTCCTGGTGGCCTCCCCCGCAGTCTCTGAAGGCCTGCCCCAGGGGGCGGAGGTCGCAGCAGGCTCGGCCCGTGTCCTGTCTTCGGGACCCTCTGGGCTGACGGTGACCCAGACCACGCCCAGGGCCATTCTGAACTGGACCTCCTTCTCGATCGGCCAGGGATCGACGGTCCGCTTCGAGAACGGGCGCGGCGCCACGCTCAACCGGGTCCTCGGCGGTGGTCTGTCCCGTATCGACGGGACCCTCAGCGCCACAGGATCGGTCTTCCTCATCAACCCTTCGGGGGTGATCGTCGGCGCCGGAGGGACGGTGTCGACGGGTGGCGGCTTCCTGGCCTCGTCCCTGGACCTTCCCGACGCCAGCTTCCTCTCGGGAGGCGCCCTGACCTTCACGGGGACCTCGGACGCCTCGGTGGTCAACCTCGGCGGCATCGCGGCTTCGGCCGGGGATGTGCTGCTGATCGCGCGGCGGGTCTCCAACGAGGGGCGCCTCGACGCGCCTGACGGGACCGTGGGACTGGCCTCCGGGACCCGCGTCACCCTCAGCGAGGCTTCACAGGCCAAGGGGCGCCTGGAGGTTGAGGTCGGGGCCCCAGACGGCGAGGTCCTCCAGTCCGGTCGTATCGCTGCAGCGGTGGCGGAACTTCGGTCCCAGGGCGGGAACATCTACGCCATGGCGGGAAACCTCGGCGGGGAGGTCCTGGCCGGGAGCGTGACCCGACGGGACGGGCGGATCCTGATCTCGGCCGGCGACGGGAGTGTGCAGGTGGATCCGGGAGCCCGGCTCTCGGCCGCGTCGGGATCCGATGGCGGGACCGTCTCCATCTCCGGGAACCTTGTCTTCAACCAGGGCGCCGTCGAGGCGTCGGGACGCAAGGGCGGCGACATCACCCTGTCCGGGCGCGCGGTGTTCAACACAGGGCGGGTCGTCGCCGTCGGGACCCGGGGGGATGGCGGGCGCATCGCCATCGCCGCAGACCGGGCCTTCACCGAGACCGTGTCCGGCAGCCTCATCGCCGAGGGTTCGGCGCGGGGCGGCTCCATCGCCGTCGACGGCGGGGCCAACCTCTACACCTCCGGGATGTGGTCCGCCTCGGCGCCCGGCGGCGTAGGGGGGTCCATTGTCGCCCTCGGGGACCGAGTCGTCCTGAACGAGGCCAGCCTCTCGGCCGACGGAGGCCTGGGTGGACGCATCCGGATCGGCGGCGACTATCGCGGAATCGGCGAGCTCAGGCACGCCCTGGAGGTCCTCAGCACGCCGGGAGCCAAGGTCTCAGCGACGTCGGAATTTGCGCGGTACGGCGGCTCCGTCGTCTACTGGTCGAAGGGACTGACGGAGGTCTGGGGACAGACCCGCGCCGCCGGCGCAGGCCTGATCGAGGTCTCTTCAAAGGGAGAGGTCCGGCTCGGCGGCCTCGCCGACGCCGGGCTTGGCGGCCAGGTCCTTCTCGACCCGAAGTCCATCGTGATCGACGCCTCAAGCGGCCTCTATCCGCAGTACGAGCTCATCGATCCGCATTTTGGCGGCGACAACATCTTCGGGGTGAGAGTCGCGCGGCTGGCGAACGGCAACATCGCGGTCATGGCGCCGTTCGACTCCGCCGTCGCCCTGCGGGCCGGCGCGACCTACCTGTTCGACGGCGTCACGGGCGCCCTGATCTCCACCCTCATTGGCAGCGCCGCCGAGGACAGGGTCGGATCGGGGGTCATTCGCTCGACTGGAGGGACCACCTACCTCGTCAATTCCTACGACTGGGCGAATGGCGCGGCCATGAGGGCCGGGGCCGTCACCCTCGGAAGCATTACGACTGGCGTAAGTGGGGTGGTGTCTGCGGCGAACAGCATCGTCGGAAGCCGGACCGATGACCGTGTCTTCGGGATGACCTATCTTTCCAACGGCAACTATCTTGTGGGGTCACCCACCTGGGATAACGGCTTGATCGCCGATGCCGGCGCGGTCTCCTTGGTCAATGGAGCCTCGGGCAGGGTAGGTCTTCTGTCGGCCTCGAACAGCCTGGTCGGCTCGACCGCCGGGGACTCGATTGGGAACGGGGGGATCGCGGTTCTCTCGACCGGCAACATCGTCGTCGCAAGCTACAACTGGGACAACGGAGCCGCCCTTGATGCGGGCGCCGTGACCTTCATGAACCGTACATCGGGCCTGGTCGGAACGATCACGTCGTCGAACAGCCTCGTCGGAGGGACGTCAGGTGACCAGGTTGGTTTCGACCGGCTCTGGGAGCTTTCCGACGGGGATTACGTCGTGACCTCCACCCGCTGGGACTCCGGACCCATCGTGGATGCGGGGGCCGTGACCTGGGGAAGCGGAACGTCAGGGGTCACCGGCCTGGTCTCCGCCACAAACAGCCTCATTGGCGGCGCCGCGTACGACGCCATCGGCAGCTCGTTCATTCTCGCCCTGAAGAATGGAGCCTTCGTCGTGGGCAGCCCTTCCTGGGCGAATGGGGCCGCGTCGCGCGCGGGCGCAGCAACCTGGGCGGCTGGAGACGGCTCCACGGTGGGCGTCGTGACCGCCGCCAACAGCCTGGTCGGCTCGCAGGCCAACGACCAGGTTGGAAACTCGATGCAGGCCCTGGCCAATGGCAACTACGTCGTCAGTTC
>CAIMLY010000184.1 GCA_903842425.1 uncultured Alphaproteobacteria bacterium
CGACCGGTTCAAGGTGCGCGGCCGGTTCGGGAAGTATCTCCTCAGGGCCTGGCTGGCGCACGCCTGCCCGGCCGCCGCCCCCTGGGCCCGCAAGCAGGGCTTCACCGTGCCCGTCGACGCCTGGATCGCCCCCCGCGCGGCTGACATCGTCCCCCGGCTGGCCCAGGTCGCCGCCGTCCGCCGCCTGCGCTCGCCGGAGGCCATCGCCGCCGCCTTCGCCCCGGGCGGGAAGGGGGCCTGGCCCCTGCTTTTCCTCGCCGTCTGGTCGCTGATCCACCTGGAAGGGGCCGAGCCCGCCGACGCCCTGGAGGCGTGTACAGGACGCCTGTAGCGCCCTCGACGGGGCGCCCGGACTGTGCGTTACTGACCCCGGCCCGTTGACGGGCCCTGGGGAGGACACAATGACCGACATCACCATGGCGCCGGGCAAGCTGAACGTGGGCGGGGTCTTCAGCCAGGCCTTTGCAACCCTTCAGTCCAAGCTCCTGTTCTTCGTCTTCACGGGCCTGATGATTGGCGTCGCCAGCCTGGTGGGCGCGAAGGGCCCCTTGATGCTGATCGGGATCCTGCTGACCCTCGCGGTCGGTGCGGTCGGGCAGATCCTGACGGTCCGGGCGACGACGGGTCCTCTGGGCGCTGACGCCGGTACGGAGTTCGTACCGGCCGTACAGGCGGCCCTGCCGAAGTTCGCACCCGTGTTCCTGACCTCCCTCATGGTTCAGATCCTCATCAGCCTGGGCATGTTTTTCCTGATTGTCCCCGGGGTGTTCCTCACCGTCATGCTCCTGGTCTCGACCGTCGCCTGCATCCTCGAGGACCGCTCTCCGGTGGAAGCCCTGAAGCGCAGCCGGGAGCTTACCGAGGGCAATCGCTGGCGGGTGTTGGGCATGGTGCTGATCCTCGCCCTCCTGGCCGCTGGCCTCATGCTGCTGGTCGCGATCCCGACCGCCGCCGCCGGCATCGTGCCGGGGGTCGGGCCCCTCGTGGCCCGGGTCGTGGCCGCAGCGGCGGAGGGCCTCCTGGGGGTCTTCGTCGCGATCGTCCTGACCCACACCTTCCTTGAGCTGCGCCGCCTGAATGAGGCTTCGGCCCCGGCGCCCCTGATCTGACGGAAGGATGCAAATGGCGGATGCAGCACGCTCTCCCGGTCGTCTGGAGGTCTTCCGGACCCTCCGTGAGGGGCTGAGTCTGCTGCCCAGGGCCATTGGCCCCTTGCTGCTCCTCAACCTCGCCGCCCTGGGGCTGATGGTCATCCTGGCGCTTCTGTTTGGCACTCCGTTCTCGATCCTCAGGACGGTGATGGAGGTCGGGGGGCTTGGGGCTTCTGGTCGAGGCGCGCAGGTCGCTGCGGCCCTGCCCCTGGTCATGCAAGTCGTCGGGTCGATTATCCAGGCCTATGTCGCCCTCCGGCTGGTCGTCGCCCAGTACCGTCTCGCGGCCGAGATCCGGGCGGGTCTGCGCCCGCAGATCCTGGAGGTCTTCGCACGGCCAGACCCGCCCCTGCTGCCGCTGGCCTCGCTCGTCCTTGTCCTCGCCCTTGGCGCCCTGATGGGATTTTCGGCCCTTGTGA
>CAIMLY010000185.1 GCA_903842425.1 uncultured Alphaproteobacteria bacterium
AGTCACCGCCGACAGCGCCCGGTCGACCCTGTCAGGCGGCAGGGCCAGCTGGTCCTACAACCTCGGTCGCGACGCCGCCTCGGTGAAGCTCGAGGTTCTCGACGCCAACGGTCGCACGGTGGCCGTTTCGGCGCCCACCAACCTCAAGGCCGGCGACCAGGCCTTCACCTGGAACGGCTCTGACCTCACCGGCCTGAAGCGGGCGGATGGCGGCGAGTACAGCCTCCGGGTCACGCCCACGGACGTGTCCGGGGCCTCCATCACCTCGAAGGTGTTCCAGCGCGGCGTCGTCACCGGCGTCGAGCAGGTCGCCGGACAGTCCGTCCTCTCCATTGGCGGGACCAAGGTTCCCTGGACCGCCGTCACCTCCGTCCGGCAGCCCGCCTAGGCCGCCGCCACCTCCAAGAAACAACACCCGGGAAAGCAGACACCATGAGCATCAACAGCGCCCTTCTCGCCGGCGTCTCCGGCCTGATCGCCAACTCAGCCTCCCTCGCGGCGATCTCCGACAACATCGCCAACACCAACACCACCGCCTACAAGCGCACCCAGATCAACTTCGCCAACGTCGTGACGTCGCAGGTGGTCAAGGGCCGGTACTCGGCTGGCGGCGTCGAGGCCGTGACCCGCAACTTCATCGGCAACCAGGGCCTGATCCAGTCGGCTTCGTCGGCCACAGACCTCGCCATCGCAGGCAACGGCTTCTTCGTGGTCACGGAAAAGGGCGCCGACCTGACGAGCCAGGACCCCCGCTCCTTCACCCGGTCGGGGTCCTTCAGCGTCGACTCCGACGGCTACCTGGTGAACGATTCCGGCTACTACCTTCAGGGCTGGCCTTCGGACGAGGACGGCAACATCGTCACCGACCCCTCAGACCTGACGCAGATGAATTCCATCAACGTCAAGGACCTGGGCGCCCAGGTCCTGCAGACCTCCCAGATCATCATCAACGCCAATCTCGACAAGCGCGGCATCACCGGCTCGGTTGGCGACGCGACCTACAATGGCGGCACCGTCGCCTCCCTGTCGGACTACGCCAACGACCCCACCACCGGAACCAAGCCCGACTTCACCTTCCAGATGAACGTGATCGACTCCGGCGGCGGCACCCGGCGGCTGGCGATGGCCTTCCTGAAGGACTCCAGCGCCGCCAACTCCTGGCACGCGGAAATCTACTCCGTGCCCGCCTCCGACGTCGCCGGCGCCGCCCGGCCCGGCCAGATCGCCTCGGGCCTCCTCAGCTTCAACTCCGACGGTTCCTTCGACGAGGCGGGATCGACCCTCTTCGGCGTCACCGCCGGCGTCGGCAACCCGCCGAACATCGCCGTCGCGGCCTCAAGCGCAGGGGCTGGCCTCCGCTGGGCGGCGGCCCTGGGCATCGAGGCCTCGGACCTCGACCTGGACATCTCCAAGTTCACCCAGTTCTCGGCCACCTCGACGGTCGCCTCGATCAACCCCAACGGCGCGCCCCTCGGGAACGTGGTGGGGGTCGAGGTTGCAGAGGACGGCAAGGTCTCGGCCATCTTCGACAACAACCTGATCCGGCTGGTGGCCCAGATCGGCCTCGCCACCTTCGCCAACCCCGACGGCCTGAAGGCGATCGGCGGGAACGCCTACGTCCAGTCGACCGAGTCCGGCGAGTATTCGGTGAAGCAGCCTCAACTTGGCGGCGCCGGCAACATTCAGTCCTCCGCCCTGGAAGCCTCCACCGTGGACCTGTCTGCTGAGTTCACAGGCCTGATCACCACGCAAAGAGCTTACTCCGCCTCCTCAAAGATCATCACCACTGCAGACCAGATGCTGGAGGAGTTGATCAATATTAAGCGATAAGTCTTGAAGTTAACGCCGTTTAACGCCGACTGACATCTTGACTGTTTCGCTTTAATACATGGGGGAAGCTGTGATTATCTCTTTATTTACTACAATTTTTCACCGGGCGTTATGCCATGCCGGCCAGAGTGTCGCCAAGACCTGATGGTGGGAAGGGCGTAAAGCCATGTATCAGCAACAACAGCCGCAGCTGCGGACCAACAGCCGGGGAGAGGCCTATGTCATCGGCCCCACCGGCGCCCAGCTTACGATCCGCGACCTGCCGCCCCCGGATACCGGGCGCTGGGTCATCCGCCGCAAGGCCGAGGTGGTGGCCGCCGTCCGCGGCGGGCTGCTCAGCCTCGAACAGGCCTGCGAGCGCTACTCCCTGACCCAGGAAGAGTTCCAGGCCTGGCAGAAGTCCATCGAGAAGCACGGCATGGCCGGGCTCCGGACCACGCGGCTCCAGCAGTACCGCTGAGCTTCCGCCCCCAGGGGCGACCGAGCGGCCGCATCCCCACCCCCGGGATGCGGCCGTTTCGCGTTTCAGGCGGCCCGGTCGGGGCCATCCCCCAGTCGGCGGACCCGGATCGAGATCCGCTCACGCTCGCCAGCCCGGCGCTCCACCAGCAGGCGCGCCACCTGGGCGTCGTCATGGAAGACATAGCCCTTGATGGCGTCCAGCAGGGCCTTGGCCAGGTTGTCCAGGTCCATCCAGGGCGGATCGCCCACATAGTCCATGACAATTTCCACCGAGAACTCGCCCCAGGCTGGCCGGCCTCCCCGCCAGGCCTTGCGGAAGAACTCGTAGATCAGCGGCTTGTAATAGCGGCTCTGTGTGGTGAGGCCGTCGACGACCACCTCGATGGCGCCCTCGTGCTCGCGGGCGCGCACCTTGCCGTGATGGGTCCAGCCCGCGTCCATGGCCATCCTCCGGCGGCGGCCGCCTTGCAGTCTGGCCCGTCTCCGCTAAACCGGGCGCACATTCGACCGGAGGCCCGCCATGAGCAAGACCCGCACTGAATCCGACACCTTCGGCCCCATCGAGGTCGACGCCTCGGTCTACTGGGGCGCCCAGGCCCAGCGCAGCCTCGGCAACTTCAAGATCGGCTGGGAAAAGCAGCCCCGGCCCGTCGTCCGCGCCCTAGGCATCGTCAAGCGCGCCGCCGCCGAGGCCAATGTGGCCCTGGGAAGGCTGGACCCGAAGATCGGCCAGGCCATCGTCGCGGCCGCCCAGGAGGTCATCGACGGGAAGCTCGACGCCCACTTCCCCCTGTCGGTCTGGCAGACCGGCTCGGGCACCCAGTCGAACATGAACGCCAACGAGGTCATCTCGAACCGCGCCATCGAGATGCTGGGCGGCGAGATGGGGTCCAAGGCCCCCGTCCACCCCAACGACCACGTCAACATGAGCCAGTCGTCCAACGACACCTATCCCACGGCCATGCACATCGCCGCCGCCGAGCAGGTGCACCACGACGTCCTGCCGGCTCTCGAGCACCTGCTGGCCGCCCTGCGCGTCAAGCAGGTGGCCTTTGATCCCATCATCAAGATC
>CAIMLY010000186.1 GCA_903842425.1 uncultured Alphaproteobacteria bacterium
CATGCCGGAGCCGTTGTCCGCAAACATCGGCTTGGCCATGAAGGTGGCCGTCTTGCCGTAGGCCGCGGCCACGTTGTGGATGACGTACTTGTAGAGCTGCATCCGGTCGGCCATCACCACGAGGGTGTCGAACTTGAGGCCGAGTTCATGCTGGGCGGGCGCCACCTCGTGGTGGTGCTTCTCGGGTTTCATGCCGAGCTCGCCCATCACCGCCAGCATCTCGCCGCGCAGGTCCTGGGCGGAGTCCACCGGGTTGACCGGGAAGTAGCCACCCTTGGGGCCGGGCCGGTGGCCCATGTTGCCTTCGGCGTATTCCTTCGCCGCGTTGACCGGCAGCTCGGTGGAATCGAAGGAGTAGCCGGTGTTGTGCGGGGCCGTGGACCAGCGGACGTCGTCGAAGATGAAGAACTCGGCCTCGGGGCCGAAGAAGGCCGTGTCGCCGATGCCCGCCGACTTCAGGTAGTTCAGCGCCGCCTTGGAGATCGACCGGGGATCGCGGTTGTAGGGCAGGCCGGTGTCCGGGTTCACCACGTCGCACATCAGGGCCAGCGTGGTCTGCTGGTAGAAGGGGTCGATGATGGCGGTGTCCAGGTCCGGACGCAGCTTCATGTCGCTCTCGTTGATCGCCTTCCAGCCGGCGATGGACGAGCCGTCGAACATGGTGCCGTCGGTCAGGAACTCATCGTCCACCAGGTCGATGTCGAAGGTGACATGCTGCAGCTTGCCGCGGATGTCGGTGAAGCGGACGTCGACGTACTTGACGTCCTTTTCCTTGATCTGGTCCAGAATGTCCTTGGCCGTGGCCATGATGTTCCCCTTTTTGGTGAAATTGACCGCCGCCTAGACGGCGGCGTCTCCCGTCTCGCCGGTCCGGATGCGCAGCACATCCAGGACCTCCGAGACGAAGATCTTTCCGTCGCCGATCCGCCCGGTGCGCGCCGCCCCGACGATCGCTTCAAGCGCCGCCTCGAGCTGGTCATCCGGGATCACGACCTCGACCTTGATCTTGGGCAGGAAGTCCACGACGTACTCCGCCCCGCGGTAGAGCTCCGTGTGCCCCTTCTGCCGGCCATAGCCCTTCGCCTCGATGACGGTCATGCCCTGAAGACCCAGCTCCTGGAGGGCTTCCTTCACCTCGTCGAGCTTGAAGGGCTTGATGACCGCTTCGATCTTTTTCATCTGCCGGCTCCGTCCGGGCCTTGCGCCCGGGGTGTCCCCGGCAGGTGACCCAGCCCGCCGCCGCGTTCAAGCTCCGGGGCGACCCGGAGCCCGGCGAACGGATCGAAAGTTTTGCAGGCGCCTGAAAATTAGGCGCCTAAAGTATGTTTTTCAGGCATTTCAATCCGGCCCCGGAATTCCCCTTGAGACGCGCCATTCAGGGCCTAGGATCGCCCGCGAGCAGAAGGGGAGAGGCTGGGTGAGCGAGGAAACGACGCCGGTTCTGATTGGTGGCGGCCAGTTCACCTGGCGGGGCGATCCCGGGGCGTCGCCGTCTCCGACCCAGTTGCTCAAGTTCGCGGCGGAACGCGCCGCCGCTGACGCCGGGCTCGAGGCATCCGTCCTGGCCGGGATCGACGGCCTGGCCATGATCAGCTTCGCCATCGATGCGCCTGGCGAGCGGCGGGTCATGCCGCACTCGGCCAACCCGCCCGCGACCCTGGCCCGACGGCTGGGCGCCGCGCCGGACTGGAGCGTCTACACCCGGGCCGGCGGCAACAGTTCGCAGTACGCCGTCAATGTCGCCGCACAGAGGATCTCCGAGGGCCGGAACCGGCAGGTCCTGGTCATCGGCGCCGAGTTCATGGGGTCGGGCATGAAGCGCCTGACCCGGGACCTGGGGTTCGACGACTGGGATGACGCCGAGGACCTTCCGCCGCCGGAGTGGATCGGCGACGGGCGCCCCGGGGTCAGCCCCTACGAGGCGGTCCATGGCATGGACCGGCCCATCAACATCTATCCCCTCTTCGAGAACGCCCTTCGCGCCCGGGACGGCCGGTCGATCCCGGAGCACCAGGAGCGGCTTGGCGCGCTCTTCGCCCCCTTCACCCGCGTGGCGGCGACTAATCCCGAGGCCTGGTTCCCCGTCGAGCGTTCGCCCGGGGAACTCGTCACGGTGACCCCGGCCAACCGGATGATCGGCTTTCCCTACCCCAAGTTCCTGAATGCGATCATGGACGTCGACCAGTCGGCGGGCGTCCTGATCACCAGCCTGGCGCGGGCCCGGGAACTGGGTGTCGCCGAAGACCGGATGGTGTTCCTGCACGGGTGTGCAGACGCCAACGACATCTGGAACCCCATCGATCGCCAGGATTTCCATTCCAGCCCGGCCATGCGGCTGACCGGCGATCACGCCCTGGGCATGGCGGGGATCTCGGTCGCGGACATCGCGGCCTTCGACCTCTACTCCTGCTTTCCCTCCGCCGTGCAGGTCGGGGCGGAGTCCCTGGGCCTGGCCCTGGACGATCCCCGGGGCTTCACCGTCACGGGCGGGCTGCCCTATGCGGGCGGGCCGGGGAACAACTACGCCATGCACGGCGTGGTGGCGATGATGCACCGCCTGCGGGAGAGGCCGGGAAGCTTTGGCCTTTGCACGGCCAATGGCTGGTACCTCACCAAGCAGTCCACCGGCGTCTACTCCACCCGCCGCCCCGATGCGCCCTTCCGGCGCGAGGACCCCTCCGTCCTCCAGGCCCGGATCGACGCCCTTCCGCGCCCCACCGTCATCGAACGGCCATCCGGGCGGGGCAGGGTGGAGACCTACACGGTGATTCACGACCGGGACGGGTTCCGGATGGGGATCATCGTCGGCCGGGACGCGGCCGACCGGCGCTTCGCCGCCATCATTCCGGGGACCGAGACGGAGGCGCTGGCCTCCCTCGAGACGCGGGAGGGCGTGGGCCGGACCGGAACCGTCACCCGATCCGAGGATGACCGTCGAAACCTCTTCACCCTGGACTAGACCATGCAGAAGCTCTTCCTGATCCGCCACGGCAAGCCCGCCGCCGTCTGGGGCGAGGCCGACGAGGACCCGGGCCTCGATGATGCAGGCCGGGCCCAGGCCGAGGCCGCCCGGGACTTTCTCCTGTCCCTGCCCGAGGACCAGCGCCCCCTTCGGGTGGTCAGTTCGCCCCTTCGTCGCTGTCGCGAGACCGCCGGCCCCACCGCCGAAGCCCTCGGCGTGCAGATCGAGATCGACCCGGGCGTCGGCGAGATCCCGACCCCGAAGGCGCTGACGGCCGAGGCGCGCCCCGGCTGGCTGAAGGAGGCCTTCCAGGGGCGCTGGGCCGACATCCAGGGCGACCTGGACTATGAGGACTGGCGCCGCCGCGCCGCGGCCTCCCTGCTGCCCCGGGGCCGGACGGCGGTCTTCAGCCACTACGTCGCGATCAACGCGGTGATGTCCCTGCTGGCCGAAGACGACCGGGTCCTGGTCTTCCGTCCGGACCACGCCTCCGTCACCACCCTTGCGACGGATGGCGGCAATCTGGTCCTCGTGGAGGCCGGGCGCGAGGCGTCGACGGGCGTGCTCTAGCCCGATGTCCCCCCGGCCCATCCTGACCGTGGCGGAGATGGCCCAGGCGGACAGGGCCGCCGTCGCGGCGGGCGCCACGGTGGACCTGCTCATGCAGAGGGCAGGGCGCGCCGTCGCTCGGGCCGTCGAGGCCAGGTTCGGGAAGCAGCCCGTCAGGGTGCTCTGCGGGCCCGGCGACAATGGCGGAGATGGCTACGTCGTGGCCTGTGAACTCTCCGGGCGGGGCTGGCCGGTCACTGTCGAGGCCTTGGCTCCGCCCGCGACGGGCGCCGCCCGTGCGGCGCGTGAGGCCTGGACAGGCCCTGTCTCCGCTTGGGGGGAGGGCGGGGACGAGGCCCTGGTCATCGACGCCCTGTTCGGGGCCGGACTGAACCGTCCCCTGGACCCCGCGGTCGTGCGTCGTCTCGAGGTTCTGGCCGCCCAACCTCGCCAGGTCGTCGCCATCGACATCCCCAGCGGACTCTCGGGGGATACCGGGCGTCCGATCGGCCAGTCCGCTCTGTCCGCGGTGCTGACCGTCACTTTCCAGGCGCGCAAGCCCGCCCACGTCCTGCTGCCCGGGCGCGAGAGATGCGGCGAGATCGTCGTCGCCGACATCGGGCTTGGCGAGGTGTCCTCCTTGCTCTTCGAGAACGATCCCGAGCTCTGGCTGGACCGTTTTCCCTGGCCCTCGACGGCGGGCCACAAGCACAGCCGGGGCCGGCTGGCGGTCGTCAGCGGCGGTCCCTGGCGGACGGGCGCGGCGCGGCTGGCCGCGCGGGCGGGTCTCAGGGCCGGGGCCGGTGTGGTGACTCTCGTCTCGCCCCGGGACGCCCTCGCCGTGAACGCCGCCCATCTCGAGGCGGTCATGCTGGCCGCCGCTGACACGGCGGACGAGATCGAGGACGCCTGCGCGGACATGGACGCCGTGGTCGTCGGGCCGGCCGCCGGGGTCGATGACCTGACCCGGGAGAAGGTTCTCGCCCTGGGCCGCACGGGCGCCGCCCTGGTGATCGACGCCGATGCCATCACCGTCTTCCGCACCTCTCCCCCGGACCTCTTTTCCCTGCTGGATGTCGACGACGTGCTGACGCCGCATACGGGCGAGTTCGAGCGGCTGTTCCCGGGTCTTCTTGCGGCCTCCGAGACCCGCATCAGCGCCACGCGGGAGGCGGCCCGGCGGGCCGGGGCGGTGGTCCTGCTGAAGGGCGGGGATACGGTGATCGCACATCCGGACGGGCGGGCGGCCGTGACCCTGAATGCGTCGCCATGGCTGGCGACCGCGGGTTCCGGTGATGTCCTCGCAGGTTTCATCGCCGGCCTGCTGGCCCAGGGCGCCTCGGGGTTCGACGCCGCCTGCGCCGGCGCCTGGATCCACGCCGAAGCCGCGGAGCGCTTCGGGCCAGGCCTGATCTCGGAAGACCTGCCGGACCTGGTCCCGCCGGTGCTGGCGGACCTCTTCGGCCGCGACTGAGGC
>CAIMLY010000187.1 GCA_903842425.1 uncultured Alphaproteobacteria bacterium
CCCAAGGGCCTCGGCCCGCTTCACGGCGGCGCCGGTTACGTGGTGGGCGTCCCGGAAGGGCATGTCCAGGGTCCGCACAAGCCAGTCGGCCAGGTCCGTGGCGGTGGAGAAGCCTGCGCCCGCGGCCGCCGCCATCCGCTCGGCGGAGGGCTCAAGGTCGAGGATCATGCCGGTCATGGCCGCCAGGGACAGCTCCAGGGCGTCGAAGGCCTCGAAGGTCGGGACCTTGTCCTCCTGCATGTCCTTGGAGTAGGCCAGCGGCAGTCCCTTCATGACGATGGTCAGCTGGGTGAAGGATCCCATCAGCCGTCCGACCTTGGCCCGGACCAGCTCTGCGGCGTCGGGATTGCGCTTCTGCGGCATGATGGACGAGCCGGTGGAGAAGGCGTCCGAGAGGCGCACGAAGCCGAACTGGGGCGTGGTCCAGATGACCAGCTCCTCGGCCAGCCGCGACAGGTGCACGCCGCACAGGGTGGCGGCGGACAGGGCCTCCAGGGCGAAGTCGCGGTCCGAGACGCTGTCCAGCGAGTTGGCCGTCGGCCGGTCGAAGCCCAGGGCCCGGGCGGTGGCCTCCCGGTCGATGGGGAAGGGGGAGCCCGCCAGGGCGGCGGCGCCAAGGGGGCACTCGTTCATCCGCCGGCGGGCGTCGGAAAATCGCCCGGCGTCGCGGCCGAACATCTCCACATAGGCCATCAGGTGGTGGCCGAAGGTCACCGGCTGGGCGGGCTGGAGGTGGGTGAAGCCCGGCATCAGGGTCCCGGCGTGCTGCTCGGCCCTGTCCAGCAGGGCGGCCTGCAGGCGCTGCAGCTGGGCGACCGTCCGGTCGCAGGCGTCCCGCACCCAGAGGCGAAAATCCACCGCCACCTGGTCATTGCGGCTGCGGGCAGTGTGCAGGCGTCCCGCCGCCGGCCCGATCAGCTCGCGCAGCCGGGCCTCCACGTTCATGTGGATGTCCTCGAATTCCTCCCGGAAGGGGAAGGTCCCGTCGCGGATCTCGGCGGCGATGGTCTCCAGCCCCGACTGGATGGCCGCCTCGTCCTCACTTGTAATCACGCCCTGCATGCGCAACATCGCCGCGTGGGCGCGGGAGCCGGCCAGGTCCTGGTCGGCGAGCCGCCTGTCGAACCCGATGGAGACGTTGATCGCCTGCATCAGGTCCGCCGGCCGGGTCGCGAACCTGCCGCCCCACATGGCCTGGCCTCCCGGCGAGGCGGTGTTCGGATCGTCTGGGGAGTCTTCGGTCATCATGAGCCAGGAAAAGGAATCGGGGCCGCCCAGGTTGGGCGTCCTGCGGCTCGCCCTCTGGGGCGCCGCCCTGGTCGGCGTCGCCGGGGTTCTCTACATCATCGCCCAGTCTTCCATAACCCCCCGGGCGAAGGGGGGGCTCACGGACCTCACCCGCGGCGAGATGTCCCGCCTCATCCTGCCCGCAGAGGCGGCGCCGGCGCCGGTCACCAGCTTCCTCGACGCCGACGGCAAGCCCGTCCGCATCGGCGACTTCCGCGGCAAGGTGGTGGTGGTGAACCTGTGGGCCACCTGGTGCGCGCCCTGCATCCTCGAGATGCCGACCCTGGCGAAGCTGGCGGCCTCGGCCAAGGACCGGGACCTCGTCGTCCTGGCGGTGTCCATCGACCGCGACAAGGACGCCGACAAGGCCCGCGCCTTCATCGGCAGGAACGCGCCCCTGGCCTTCTACCGCGACCCCAAGTCCAGCCTGCCCTTCTCGCTCAAGCCACCCACGGCGGCCATGCCCACCACCCTGATCTACGGACGCGACGGGGTGGAGCGGGCGCGCATGCTGGGCGAGGCCGACTGGGGCGGCAAGGACGCCGCGGCGGTGATCGACCGCCTGCTTGACGAGAAATAGACAGACGCGGCCGCCCGGCGGCCCAGGGAGGATCTCCACATGACTTCGCAGGATGACCGCACGCCCGTGATCATCGGGGTGGGACAGGCCGCAGAGCGCCCCACCGACGCCGGCTACCGCGCCCTCTCCCCCGCCGACCTGGCGGGCGAGGCCGCCCGGGCGGCCCTGGCCGACGCCGGCGCCTCGGGCGACCTGGCCGCCGCCCTGGACGTGATCGTCGCCATCCGGCAGTTCGAGATCTCCTCGCCGGGCGCCAAGCCGCCCTTCGGCGCCTCCAACAACTTCCCCCGCTCGGTGGCCAGGCGCATCGGCGCGGACCCGGCCCGGGCCATCCTCGAGATCACCGGGGGCCAGGGCCCCCAGCGCCTGGTGGGCGAGTTCTGCGAGGCCATCTCCAACGGCGAGGCCCAGGCGGTGCTGCTGGTGGGCTCCGAGGCCATGTCCACCGTCCTGACCCTCAACGCGAAGGGCGAGGCCCCCGACTGGTCCGAGACCGTCGAGGGGTCCCTGGAGGACCGCGGCTACGGCCTGGAGGGCATGTTCACCCCCTCCATCCTCAAGCACCGGATCACGGGCGCCATTCCCGCCTACGCCCTGTTCGAGAACGCCCGGCGCGCGCGCCTGGGCCTCGACCGGCCGGCCTACGCCCGGAAGATGGGCGAGCTCTTCGCCCCCTTCACCCGGGTGGCCGCCGCCAACCCCTACTCCGCCTCGCCGGTGGAGAAGACGGCGGAGGAGCTGGTGGCGGTCAGCGACAAGAACCGCATCGTCGCCGATCCCTTCACCCGCATGCTGGTGGCCCGGGACCAGGTGAACCAGGCCGCCGGCGTCATCCTGACCTCGGTAGGGGCCGCGCGGGCCCTCGGTGTGCCCGAGGACAGGTTCGTCTATCTGCACGGCCAGGGCGACGCCAACGAGCTGACCATCATGGAGCGGCCCGACCTGTCGGCCAGCCCCTCCGCCATCGCCGCCGGCCGCAAGGCCCTGGCGCTGGCCGGCAGGACGGTCGACGACATGGCGGTCTTCGACTTCTACTCCTGCTTCCCCATCGCCGTGTTCAACATGATCGACGGCCTGGGCATCGCCGCGGACGACCCGCGCGGCCTGACCCTGACGGGGGGGCTCCCCTATTTCGGCGGGGCGGGGAACAACTACTCCATGCACGCCATCGCCGAGGTCGTCCCGGCCCTGCGCGCCCGGCCCGGCGCCTTCGGCTTCGTCGGCGCCAACGGCGGCATGCTGTCGAAGTACTCGGCCGGGGTCTATTCCACGACCCCCGCCGACTGGAGCCGGCCCGAGGCCCGCCGGGCGAAGATCCCCTACGATCCGGTCCCCGGCCTGGAGGTCGACACGGCGACGGGCGAGGCGACGGTGGAGACCTACACCACCACGAGCACCCGCTCGGGGCCGGCCATCGTGGTCATCGCCCGCCTGGCCGACGGTCGCCGCGTCGCCGCCAACCAGGCCTCCGAGGCCGCCTTCGCAGAGCTGGCCGCGCGCGAGCCCATCGGCCGCCGGGTCCGGCTGGAGACCGACGCCGAGGCCTTCAACCGCTTCACCTTCATCGACTGACGGCGTCCACCTCGGCCAGGCGCGCCCGGCTCCAGATGCTGGCCGGGCGCTCGGCGAGGCGTTCCTCGACCAGCACCCGGGCGAAGCCGGTCTCGCCGCTGCGCAGGGCCGAGGCCAGGAGGGTCCTCTGCCAGGCGTCGCGCTGGGCATGGCTGCCGCCGAACACCGACAGGAGACGCCGGACCGGCGACAGGTGAGCGACGCAGGCGGCGAAATCGCCCTCGGCGAAGGCCAGGACGCCCCGCGCCGCCGGAAGTCCGGCTGACCGCAGGGCCTGGGCGTTGGTCGCCGCCGGGTCCGGGTTCGCCGCCGCCTCCGCCATCCGTTCGACCAGGGCCCGGGCCCGGTCCAGCCGCCCGGCGCCGCAGTGGGCCAGCACGGCGTGCAGGTCGTTGAAGGCGTACCAGGCGCCCTCGTCCCTCAGGGCCCATTCGTCCGACAGCCGGTCCCAGCGCCCACCGGCCTCCACCCCGTCCAGCTTCAGCCGCCAGAGCAGACCCGCCGAATCGATCAGGGTCATGGCCAGGGGGTCGGCCCCGCCGTCCCAGACCGTAGCGTCGTGCAGGACCAGGGCCCGCTCCGCCCCGTCGGTCTCAAGGGCGAAGAGGGCCGCGTGCCAGGAGGTGTGGACCTTCAGGAAGTGGTCGTGCGCCCAGTCCGCCCGGCGGGCCTCCAGCAGGTCGAGCCCCGCCTTCGAGCGGCCCTGCATCTCCAGGGCGTGGACCAGGGCGTGCTGGGCCCAGACGTCCCCGGGGGCGTCGTCCAGGGCCCGCCGGGCCGAGGCCTCGGCGGCCGGATAGTCGCCCAGCTCCTCCAGCCCGAAGGCCTGCAGGCCGAAAAGGTAGGGTCGGGCCGGATCCGCCGGGTCCCACGCCTCCAGCGCGGTCGCCGGACGGCTGCGCAGCCGCGCGGCGTCGCCCAGGAAGAAGTCCAGCTGGTGGCCGGCGTTCAGCGCGATGGGATCGGCGGGCCAGGCCTCGAGCAGGTCGTCCAGCCGACGGCTCGCCCCCGACCAGTCCCCCGCCGCCCAGGCCCGGATCACCGAGAGGTGCGCCGCCTCGCGGTCATCCGCCGGCTCGATCCCGCCCATCCGCGCCACGCCGGCGGCGCCGGGGCCACGCTCCGAGGACATCAGGCCCAGGTAGGCGCCCAGCATCCGCCCCAGGGCGCACTCGGGATCAGAGGCGGCGGTCTTGAGGAAGCCCATGGCCTCGGGCCGCATGGCGAAGAGGGCTTCCACCGCCTGCTCCAGGGCGGCGACCGCCGGGCGGCTCCCCCGCGTCTCCAGTCCGAACCGGTCCTTCATGCGCGGGTCCCCCTCGTTCCGCCGATCTTGCCACGCGCCGCGCGCCGGTCCAGAGCTTGCCGCACCCATGCTGCAGGGAACGCCATGCCCGAAGGCCCCGCCTTTTCCGAACAGACCCGCGCCGCCGCCCAGGCCCTCATCGCCCAGTATGGCGAGGACGCCGAGGTGATCGCCATGCTCCGCGCCGCGGAATTTGCGGCCATGGGCGACCGCAAGGGCCTGGCCGACTGGGATGACATCATCGCCTGCGTCGCCGCCCTGCAGGCCGGGGGGACGGGCGGCGCGACCCTCAACTGAGGCCCGCGCCCTCCCGGTTCAGTTCCCGTAGCGGAAGATCGGATCGTCCAGGTCGATCTTCGGCAGCTCGTCCTTCTCGCGCCAGTAGTCCTGGCTGTGGCGCCATTCGGGCTTGTCGCCCGACTTGGGCAAGAGGTGGCCGCCGCGCTGCAGGTAGCCCGGGTTGAAGTCCTCGGGGTCCATCCAGGGGCCGAGGGTCATGTCCTTGTCCTCGGGCCGCAGCTCGGGCGTCACCCGCTTCACGCCCTTCGTCTTCATGTGGTTCAGCAGCCGGCAGACGAAGTCGCCCAGCAGGTCCACCCGCAGGGTCCAGCTGGCGCGGAAATAGCCGAACACCCAGACCAGGTTCGGCACGCCGGTGAACATCATGCCGCGGTAGGTCACGGTCTTGGACATGTCGAGCGGCTTGCCGTCGACGGTCATGTCGATGTCGCCCAGGACGCTGAGGTGGAAACCGGTGGCGGTGACGACGATGTCGGCCTCGATCACCTTGCCGGACTTCAGCCTGACGCCCTCCGGCACGAACCGGTCGATCTCGTCGGTGACAACGCTGGCCTGGCCGTCGATCACCGACTTGAAGAGGTCGCCCTCGGGCACGAAGGCGATCCGCTGGCTCCAGGGCCGGTACTTGGGCGTGAAGTGTTCCTGCACCGCCTCGTCGCCGAGGAAGGCGCGGACGCCCGAGAGCAGCTCGTTCCGCACCACCTCCGGCTCCTCGAAGGAGCGCCGGGTGAACTCGCCGCCGTCGAACAGGATCTTGCGGCGGACGATCTCGTGGATCCAGGTCTCGTCGATCTCCAGCTGGCGCAGGATGTCGGCCAGCTCGTTGGCGGTCCGCCCCGGGATGAAATAGGTCGGCGAGCGCTGCAGCATGGTGACATGGGCGCACTTGCCGGCGATGGCGGGCACCAGGGTCGCCGCCGTGGCGCCGGAGCCGATCAGCAGGACCTTCTTGCCCGCCAGGTCGATGTCCTTCGGCCAGTTCTGCGGATGGATCACCTGGCCCCTGTAGTCCTCCATCCCCTCCCACTCGGGGGTGTAGCCGACGTCGTGCCGGTAGTAGCCCTGGCACATCCACAGGAAGTTGCAGGTGAAGGTCACCGTCTCGTGGGTGTCGAGGCGCACGGCCTCCACCGTCCAGGTGTTGTCCAGGCTGGACCAGGCGGTCTTGAGGATCTTGTGCCGGTAGCGGATGTGGCTGCCGATGTCGTTCTCCTCGATCACCTCGCCCATGTACTTGAGGATCTCCTCGGCGGAGGCGATCGGGGCGTTGACCCAGGGCTTGAAGCGGTAGCCGAAGGTGTAGAGGTCGCTGTCCGAGCGGATGCCTGGGTACTTGTGGGTCAGCCAGGTGCCGCCAAAGCTCTCCTGGGTCTCCAGGATCACGTAGCGGGTCCCGGGCGTCTGGGTCTTGAGGTGGTAGGCGCCGCCGATCCCGGAGATGCCGGCGCCGACGATCAGGACGTCGAAGTGCTCGGTCTGGGTGGCCGCGCCGCGGCTCAGGGTCTCGGTTGCGCTCATGGGTGTCCTCGCCTCTCTGTTCCCGTGCACCGGGCGGATTCCCGGGGGGACGCCTCCGGCCCCGGATCCCGCCCGGCCTTGGGGGGAGAAGGGACAGTATCCGGCCCGGAGACGCAAGGGCACAGTGAGGTCCGCACAACGGGGTCCTCATTGATCAGGATCAATAAGACGAAGCCTCAGCCCCTCAGGCGGGCGCCGGTCGCCTTCTCCGCGGCGGCGACGATCCGGGCGGAGAGGGCCTCGATGTCCGCGTCGGCCAGGGTCCGGTCCTGGGGCTGGACCCGGACCTCCACCGCCACCGACTTGAACCCCTCGGGGACCCCGGGGCCCTGGTAGACGTCGAACACCCGCGCCTCGGTGACCAGGGCCTTGTCGGCCGCCAGGATCGGCCGCACCAGGTCCCCGGCCTGCACGCCCTGCGGCAGCAGGAAGGCGAAGTCCCGGGTCAGGGGCATCAGGGGCGAGGGCTGGAAGGCCGGGCGGGTCTTCACGTCCCGCCGCTTGGGCTCGGGCAGGAGGTCCAGGTGGATCTCGAAGCCGAGCACCGGACCGTCAACGTCCATGGTCTTCAGGACCGCCGGGTGGATCTCCCCGAACTCGGCGATCACCGTCCTGGGGCCGAGCTGGAGCCGGGCGGACCGGCCGGGGCTCCACCAGGAAGACGATGCGCCCTGGACGGTCTGCAGGGGCGGGGCGGAGAGTTCGCCGAGCAGGGTCTCAAGGTCCCCCTTCAGGGCGAAGAGGGCGTCGACGTCCCGGCCGTCCCAGCGGCGCGAGGGATGCGGCGAGACGACGGCGGCGATCACCGTCGACTGGTCGGCGGGCTGGTCGCCCCGATAGATCGGTCCGATCTCGAACAGGGCCGTGTCCGGGAAGCCGCGCCGGGCGTTGCGCCCCGCCGCCTCGATCAGGTTGGGCAGGATGGAGGGCCGCATGCAGTCCAGGTCCGCGGCGATGGGGTTCGACAGCACCAGCTCCGGGGCGCCGCCGCCGAAGCGCTCGGCCGTCGCCCGCTTCATGAAGCTCCAGGTCACGGCTTCAGCGAAGCCCGCGGCGGCCAGGGCCCGGCGGGCGATCCGCATCCGGCCCTGGCGCACCGTCAGCACGCCCCCTGGCGGGATGGAGACCGGCGGCAGGGGGGTGGAGGGCAGGGCGCCGTAGCCGGCGATCCGCGCCACCTCCTCCACCAGGTCGGCCTTGCCCTCCACGTCCCGGCGCCAGGACGGCGGCGCCACGTCGTCGCCGTCGAGGCCAAAGCCCAGGGCCGAGAGGATGGCGTCGATGCGCGCCCGGTCCAGCGACAGTCCCGACAGGGCCTGGACGTAGCTGCGGTCAAAGGCGAAGGGGGCCGGCCGCGCCGGCGCCTGTCCGGCCAGGACGGCGTCGGAGGCCTCGCCCCCGCAGAGGTCCAGGATGAGCCGGGTGGCCAGCTCCAGGCCGGGCAGGAGGCTCTCGGGGTCCACGCCCCGGGCGAAACGGTACTGGGCGTCGGAGGCGATGCCCAGGGTCCGGCCTGTCTGGGCGATCCGGATGGGGTCGAACCAGGCGCTCTCGATGAAGACGTCCGTGGTTGTCTCCGAGCAGCCTGTCGAGGCCCCCCCCATCACCCCGCCCAGGCCGACGGCGCCCGAGGCGTCGGCGATGACGCAGGTCTCCGGCCCGGCGGCGTAGGTCTTTCCGTCCAGGGCCTCGACGCGCTCGCCCTCGCGGCCCAGCCGGGCCTCGATCCAGCCTCCGGACAGCCGGCCGGCGTCGTAGACGTGGAGGGGCCGCGCCCGGTCGAAGGTGATCAGGTTGGTGATGTCCACCAGGGCGCTGATGGGCCTCAGGCCGATGGAGGCCAGCTTCCGCTGCAGCCAGTCGGGAGAGGGCCCGTTGCGCACGCCCCGGATCAGCCGGCCGGCGAAGGCCGGGCAGGCGCCGCTGTCGTCCAGCCGGATCTCGACCGGGCAGGGGAAGGCGCCGGGGACGGGGGCGATGGCGGGGGTCCTGAGGGTCCCGAGGCCGGCGGCGGCCAGGTCCCGGGCGATGCCGTCCACGCCCAGCCAGTCGGGACGGTTGGGCGTGACCTCGAAGTCGACCACCGCCTCCAGGCCCAGGGCCTCCGCTGCGGGGGTCCCGACGGCGAGCCCGCCGTCCAGCTCAAGGATGCCGTCGGACTCCTCGGCGGTCTGGAGCTCGGCGGCCGAGCACAGCATGCCGTTGGAGACGACGCCGCGCACGGGCCGGGCCTCCAGCACCACGCCGTTGGCAGGGATGCAGGCGCCGATGGGGGCGTAGATGGTGGTCAGGCCGGCCCGGGCGTTGGGCGCGCCACAGACGATTTCCTTGCGGCCGTCGACCGTGTCGACCTGGCAGACGCGCAGCCGGTCGGCGTTGGGATGCTGGACGGCCTCGACGATGCGGGCGACCGAGAAGGCCGACAGGCGCGCGCCGGGATCGTCCACGTGCTCGACTTCCAGGCCGGCCATGGTCATGGCATCGACCACCTCGGACACGGAGGCGGAGGTGTCGAGGTGCTCTCGGAGCCAGGAGGGGGTGAACTTCATAGTGGTCCTCCTAGCTCAGGCCCGAGGCGGAATTGGGCGCGGCGAAGGCCGAGAAGCCGTAGTGGGCCAGCCAGCGGACATCGGCGGCGAACATGTCGCGCAGGTCGGGCATGCCGTACTTCAGCACCCCCAGCCGGTCCACGCCGCAGCCAAAGGCGAAGCCCTGCCAGACGTCCGGGTCCAGGCCGCAGTTCCGCAGCACGTTGGGATGCACCATCCCGCAGCCCAGGATCTCCAGCCAGTCCTCGCCCTCGCCGATCCGGACCTCGCCGCCGGAGCGGTCGCACTTCACGTCCATCTCGGCTGACGGCTCTGTGAAGGGGAAATGGTGGGGGCGGAATCGGGTGGTCACCCGGTCGGTCTCGAAGAACCGGGCGATGAAGGTCTCCAGGGTCCACTTCAGGTGGCCCATGTGGATGCCCTTGTCGATCACCAGGCCCTCGATCTGGTGGAACATGGGGGTGTGGGTCTGGTCGGAGTCCTGGCGGAAGGTCCGGCCCGGCACGATGACCCGGATGGGCGGTTCCTGGCCTGCGGCGATCCAGGAGGGCAGCGTCTCGTTCGTCCTGTGCATCACCCGCACCTGCACCGGCGAGGTGTGGGTGCGCAGGACCTTGCGCTCGCCGTTGGCGTCGGGGGGCAGGAAGAAGGTGTCGTGCATCTCCCGGGCCGGGTGCCTCGGCGGGAAGTTCAGGGCGGTGAAGTTGTTGAAGTCGGTCTCGATGTCCGGCCCCTCGGCGACTCCGAAGCCCATGTCGGCGAAGACCGCGACCATCTCGTCCATCACCTGCATGGTGGGGTGGACGCCGCCCCGGCGGCGGGGCGGTGCGGGCAGGGACAGGTCCACGCGATCGGCGGCCAGGCGGGCCTCCAGGGCCGCGCCCTCGAGGGTTTCCCGCCGGGCCTCGATCCGGGCGGCCAGCCGGTCGCGCATCTGGTTGATCTGGGGGCCCAGGACCTTCCGCTCCTCCAGGCTTACCGAACCCAGGGTGCGGGCCAGCAGGGTGACGTTGCCCGACTTGCCCAGGATGGCGACGCGCGCCTCGTCCAGGGCGGCCAGGTCCGCGGCCCCGTCGATCCGGGCCAGGTTCGAGCTTTCCAGTTCGGCGATGTCGGTCATGCGCGTCACTCAACAGACGGAGGCTTGAAGGAGAGGGGCGCAAGCAAAAAGCCCCCCGGGCGCGCCGGGGGGCTTCTGATTGCAGCGAAGCCGTGGGGCTCCGGGCGTCAGGCCAGGGCGGCGCGAACCTTGTCGGCGATGGCCTTGAAACCGACCGGGTCGTTGCCGGCGATATCCGCCAGCACCTTGCGGTCCATCTGGACCCCGGCCAGTTCAAGGCCGTGGATAAATCGCGCGTAGGTCATGCCTTCCAGGCGGGCCGCAGCGTTGATCCGCTGGATCCACAGGGACCGGAAGCTGCGCTTGCGGACCTTGCGGTCGCGGTAGGCGTACTGTCCGGCCTTGTCGACCGCGGCCTTGGCGGCGCGGATGGTGTTCTTGCGGCGGCCATAGAAGCCGGCGGCCTTCTCAAGAACCTTCTTGTGGCGGGCGTGGGCGGTGACGCCCCTCTTTACACGGGCCATGCGTCAGGTCCTCCGATCAAAGGCCGTAGGGCAGGAAGATGCGGATGATCTTGGCGTCCGCCTCGGTCATCACCTTCGTGCCGCGGTTCTGGCGGATGTACTTGGCGCTGTGGCTGATGAGGCGGTGGCGCTTGCCCGCCACGCCGGCCTTGATCTTGCCGGTCGCAGTGAGCTTGAAGCGCTTCTTCGCCCCCGACTTCGTCTTCAGTTTCGGCATTTCACGTCGGAACCTTCCGGCCCCGTCCTCTGGAGTATTGATGAGCCGCCCTGGCATGCCTTTGGCCAGGCGGCTCCGAAGGGGCGGGTGAGTACGCCAAAAGGGTCTCCGGGGCAAGCCCTCAGGGCGAGATCGCCCCCTCGTCCGACCTCATCCCCTCGGGCGCTTCAGCCCTGGGCCTGGCGAGACAACCAGTCCCGGAGGGCGGAATCGATCCGCGTCTGCCAGCCCGGCCCGGTGGTGCGGAACTGGGCCAGGACGTCGGGTGACAGGCGAAGGGTGACCTGCCTCTTCCTGGCGTCTCCTGAAGCTGATCACCCGGATTCCCGCCCTGGCCTCGGCGAACACGAGGGCGCTTTTCCGGCTTTCGCCCTACGGGATAAGCGCCGGCGCCCTGCGGCTTGCGGAGATGGCCAGGAAGATGGCCGGGATCACGATCAGGGCGCCCATCAGGAAGGGGCCGTTGATGTTGATCGGGAAGATCAGGCCGGCGCAGAAGGGCCCCACCACCCGGGCCAGGGCGCCGCAGGCGTTGTTCAGGCCCAGGATCTGTCCCTGCCGGTGAGGGTCGGCGGTCCGGGTGATGATGGAGCCGACATTCGGGAAGGCCACGGACTGGCCGATGGCCGTCAGGCACATCAGGGCGATGGTCACCGCCGTCCCGGTCGACAGGACCTGGAGGCCGGCGCCCAGCACGGTCAGGATCATGCCTACGGTCAGCATCCGGGCCTCTCCGTACCGTTCCGAGAGGGGGCCGGTGAGGAACATCTGCGAGGCCGCCGCCGAGACGCCGACGAAGGCGAAGCAGACCCCGATGTCCCGGGGGGTCCATCCGAAGCGCTCGCTGGCCCAGAGGCCGAAGGTGGACTCGATGCCCGTGAACGCGAAGCCCACCAGGAAGGTCAGCAGCATCAGCCTGGCGAGCACCGGATTGCGGGTGACGTCCCCGATGGCTGACCAGCGGTTGACCCGGTGGGCTGCGCCCTCCCGGCGGTGGTTGCTCTCGCGGATGAAGACCAGGATGCCGAGCACGCACAGGGCCGCCAGCCCGGAGGCCACGAAGAGGGGAATCCGGAACCCTGCCGGCCCGGCGTCCGGATGGGCCAGCAGGCCTCCCAGTGAGGGCCCGACGATCATGCCCACGTTCCAGGCTGCGCCCTGGTAGGCCATCTGCCGGGTGCGCTGCTCGGGCGGGGTGACGTCGGACAGGTATCCCTGGATCACCGCCCCATTCCCGGCCGCCAGGCCCCCCGCCAGGCGGATGAGGAAGGCCGCCAGGATGTTGGGGGCGAAGGCCAGGGCCAGGTAGCACAGGCAGTTGCCCATGATGGTCGAGATCAGGATCGGCTTGCGGCCATAGCGGTCGGACAGCCGGCCCCAGAAGGGCTCGCCGAAGAACGAGCCGATCGAGTAGGCCGAGAAGATCAGGGCGATCTGCCAGGCCGGGGCGTCGAAGGACTTGGCGTAGAAGGGCAGCAGCGGGACGATGATCCCGAAGCCCAGCATGTTGATGAAGATGACCGCGATCAGGGCCATGGCCGCGAACGGCGGCGTGGACCTCGGCTTGTCTGCGGCCTCCGACATGCCGCGGTTGTTAGGGCCGCAGGCCGGGTCGGGCAAGGGCGGGCGGCGACGAAATCCGGCGCCGCCCTGTCCGTGTCCTACTTGGGCGCCAGGATCATGATCATCTGGCGGCCCTCCATGCGGGGCTCATACTCGACCTTGGCCACCGGCTCGAAGTCGGCCTTCACCTGCTGAAGGAGCTTCATGCCCAGCTCGGGGTGGGCCAGTTCGCGGCCGCGGAAGCGAAGCGTCACCTTGACCTTGTCGCCTTCGCCGAAGAAGCGGTGCATCGAGCGCGCCTTGACCTCGTAGTCATGGATGTCGATGTTCGGCCGCAGCTTGATCTCCTTGATCTCGACGACCTTCTGCCGCTTGCGGGCCTCGTTCTTCTTCTTCTGCTCCTGGAACTTGAACTTGCCGTAGTCCAGGATCTTGCAGACGGGCGGGTCGGCGTTGGGGACGATCTCGACCAGGTCGAGCCCGGCTTCCTCAGCCGCCTCCAGGGCGGAGGAGGTGGGCATGACCCCCTGCTTCTCGCCATGCTGGTCGATCAGCAGGACCCGGGGAACTCGGATGTCTTCGTTGATGCGCGGACCGTCTTTGACGGGCGGCGCCTGCATGGGCCGGCGAATAGGCTTCTGCTCCTCAAGCTGTTGAAGAAGTCGGCGGCGGGAAGAGGCCCGTCGCAGGGGGATATATGACCGGGCGGGCCCCGCCGATCAAGCGGCGCCTTCCGCGGGCAGCAGGCTGTCGGCGGCGCGCTCCACCGTCGAGGGGTCCAGTGTCGTCAGGTCGTCCGCCTGCACCACGATGACATGACCCCTCGGTGCGGACAGCGCCGGGTCCGACGCCCGGGAGAAAAGGACCACGGTCGGGGCGCCCGCTGCGGCGGCCAGGTGCAGGGGCCCGGTGTCGTTGCCCACCACCAGGGCCGCTTCGGCGCCGAACAGGGCCACGGTGGCGAAGTCGGTCCGGCCGGTCAGGTCGCGCGCCTGCGGCACATGCTTCTGGATCTCGCGCCCCAGGGCGCTCTCCTGGGGGCCGCCGATGACCAGGATGTCGAAACCCCGGTCATGCAGCCGCCGGGCCAGCCGTCCGTAGCGCTCCGCCGGCCAGCGCTTGTCGAGGCGGTGGGCCGATCCGCCGGGGATCAGCATGACGAAGGGTCGTTCGGGGCGCCGCCGGCGTCCCCGGGCGGTCCGGCCGATCCAGGACAGGTCCGGCGGCGGCGCCGACAGGGGCGAGGTCGGGGCGTTCGGCCAGATCCCCGCCGACTTCAGCTGGTCGGCCTGGCGTTCCAGGGTGTGCAGGGCGTCCTTGCCGGGCGTGCGGTGGGGCAGGGCGCATCCGAAGGCGATGCCCGACCACTCCGGCGGGAAGGGGCGAAGGAGGTGGAAGATCCGCTCAGAGGCGGCGGAGGTCTGCAGGTCGTAGACCCGGTCGTAGCGCGCCGCCTTCAGCCGGCCCCGCAGGGCCAGCCAGGCCCCGGGCCCCTCGGGCTTCCCGTCGGTCTCGACCTCGTCGAAATAGGGGCAGGCCCGGGCCAGGGCCTCGAA
>CAIMLY010000188.1 GCA_903842425.1 uncultured Alphaproteobacteria bacterium
CCGACGGCAGCTTCGAGGTGGCGCGGCTGGACTAGGCGGGTGGCCGGCGCCTGCCCTGGGCTCCTCCATTGGAGGGCTACCGGAACCGATTCCGCTAGCTCCGGCTGCAGGCCCTGCGAATGACGGTCGCGCCATCCCGCTCGCCCGGATGGTCAGGACAGGAAGGTCGCGTCGACGGACCTGAGGGACGACAGAACCTCCGCTTGGGAGGCGCGGCTGACGCCGGCGTCCCCGGCGAAGCGCGGCCAATCCGCCACTGCGGCCCGGACCTCATCGATGATGGCGTCGACCCCGCGCCCCGGCAGGCTGTGGAGGCGTCCGAGGGCCCGGACATGCTCGCGGGTCGGGCTCCTGCCTTCGCCACCGATGTCGAGATAGTGCTCGCCACCCGGGCCGGTCGAGTAGGTCAGGTCGTAGGCCGGCGCCAGCCGCCACTCGCCTGACGCATCCATCAGGTAGCTGTGCTGGCGGGTATGGTCGTCGCGGTTGCAGGCCAGCACGTTGAAGACCATGCGCCGGAAGGCGGCGTCCAGGTCCCCGGCGTGCCGGGTGATGGCCAGGGTTGCGCGCAGGAAGAGATCGTAGCTTGCAGGCGAGGTCCAGGGCGCCTCGACCGCACCGCTCAGCGAGACCATGTGCAGGCGCTGGCCGGGCTGGGGGCGGTCAAAGCGGCGTGTCGCGAAGTAGCCGGGGCCGTTCCGGGAAGGAAGCAGGCGACAGGGGGCCATCTCGAGGCCCGCAGCCACCGCCATGGCCGCATAGGCGGCCTCGACCGGGCCGATGTCCGGCAGGTCTCGGGTCGAGGGAAACTTCACGATCCAGGCCTCGTGGCCGGGGGCGGCCTCGTCCCCGGAGACGGAGACCCGTCCCTCGGGATCGACCCCGACATGGACCTTGGGTCGTGCGCCCCCCGAGCCCCCGGCGAGGGCGGCGAGGGTGTCGGCAAGGTCGTCTCCGTGACCGGCGAGGATCGCCACTGACCCGGCGGCCAGGGCGTCGAGATCCAGGCTTTCGACCTCGGGCGGCGGCGCCGTCGCCGGTCGATAGGCGAGGGCGCCGCGGCCGTGGTCACCGACCAGGGCGAGCCGGTCCAGCGGGCTAAGGGACTCGATGCTGACGCCCAGCCTGGCCAGGCGTCGCCGCATGACGAGATAGCCCCAGCCTTCCGGCAGGCTGTCCGCGAGAAAGCCGTGCAAACCCTCGAACCCGGGGCTGCGTGCAGGGTGAAGCCCGGGTTCCGGCGGATAGAGCAGGGCGGAGACCGGCAGGGGCGCTGCAATGAGCTGCGGCGACCACTCCAGCTGGGCCCTTCCACCGGACATGGCGAGGCGGCCGACGGGCAGGGCAGGCCTGTCCTCGTCGAAGACAAGGCGGGCGGCAAGTGGAGTTCCTGGCGCAAGCCTCATGGGCGCGGCCTTAAGGCTGGGCGCGTCCGTGGGGCCCGCACCCGACGGGCCCGGGTCGCGGCGCCCTGCCTTGCCAGGAGCTCATCGAGGCTGCTGGCCGCAGGCAGGGGAAACAGTTCTTCGAGGGCTTCCTCGCAGCGCAGGGCGATGGCGGC
>CAIMLY010000189.1 GCA_903842425.1 uncultured Alphaproteobacteria bacterium
GGCGCCTGATGGATGTCCGCAGCGAGGCCTTCCCGGAGGCGCTGCGCGGCGCCTTCGCCGTCCTGAACGCCGCGCCCTACCACGCCACGACGGCGGTCGCCCGCGCCGCCCGCGCCGCCAACGTGCACTACCTCGACCTGACCGAGGACGTGGCCAGCACGCGGGAGGTCAAGGCCCTGGCGGAGGGCGCGCCCTGCGCCTTCATCCCGCAGTGCGGCCTGGCGCCCGGCTTCATCAGCATCGTCGCCCACGACCTGGCCTCGCAGTTCGACAGCCTGGAGGATGTCCGCCTGAGGGTCGGCGCCCTGCCGCAGTTCCCCAGCAACACCCTGAACTACAACATCACCTGGAGTACGGACGGGGTCATCAACGAGTACTGCGAGCCCTGCGAGGCCATCGTCGATGGCCGGCTGCGCGAGACCCAGGCCCTGGAGGAGCGAGAGGAGTTTTCGCTGGATGGCGTGACCTACGAGGCCTTCAACACATCCGGCGGCCTTGGGACCCTCTGCGAGACCCTGGCGGGGAGGGTGCGGAACCTCAACTACCGCACCATCCGCTATCCGGGGCACGCCGCCATCATGAAGACCCTGCTCCACGACCTGGGCCTGCGGGACCGCCGGGACGTGCTGAAGGACATCCTCGAGAACGCCGTGCCCTCGACCCTGCAGGACGTCGTGGTGATCTTCGTCACGGTCAGCGGTCGCAGGCACGACGCCCTGGTGCAGGTGAGCTACGCCAACAAGGTCTACGCCGCCCCGGTGGCGGGCGTGATGCGCAGCGGCATCCAGATCACCACCGCCTCCGCCATCTGCGCCGTTCTGGACATGCTGGCGTCGGGAGACCTTCCCGGTAAGGGATTCGTGCGGCAGGAGCAGATCGCACTTCCGGCCTTCCTGGCCAACCGGTTCGGCCGGAACTACGCCTCCGAGGCGTCCGGGCCGGTCGGCGCCCGGGTGGCCTGAGCCCGTTCGCAGACAGGGGAGAGACACGCATGACGCGCCAGCTGATCGGGGCCGCCGAGGAGGCGAGGGCCCTTGTCGCCGCCCTGGGTGTTCCCGCGGCCGCTGTAACCGGCGGCGGCCGGATCGCCCGCACCCCGGTGACGGGTGAGGACATCGCCAGGCCCGTCGAGACGTCTCCGGACGCTGCGGTCCTGAGGATCGAACAGGCGCACCAGGCCTTCCTCGCCTGGCGTAAGGTCCCTGCGCCCCGACGCGGCGAGCTGGTCCGGCTGTTCGGCGAGGAGCTGAGGGCGGCAAAGGCCGACCTTGGCCGGCTGGTCACCCTGGAGGCGGGCAAGGTCATCTCCGAGGGCCTTGGAGAGGTCCAGGAGATGATCGACATCTGCGACTTCGCCGCCGGCCTGTCGCGCCAGCTCTACGGCCTCACCCTGGCCACCGAGCGCCCCGATCACCGGATGATGGAGACCTGGCATCCGCTGGGGGTGGTCGGCGTCATCTCCGCCTTCAACTTCCCGGTGGCCGTCTGGGCCTGGAATGCGGCCCTTGCCTTCGTCTGCGGCGACTCCGTGGTCTGGAAGCCCTCGGAGAAGACGCCCCTGACGGCCCTGGCCGTGCAGGCCCTGTTCGAGCGGGCGGCGGCCCGTTTCGGCCCGGACGCCCCACCCCACCTGTCCGTCCTGCTGCTGGGGGGCGCCGAGGTGGGCGAGGTCCTGGTGGATCATCCCCGGGTCCCGCTCGTCTCGGCCACGGGCTCCACGGCCATGGGGCGCAAGGTGGGCCCCCGGCTTGCCAGCCGTTTCGCCCGGGCCCTGCTGGAGCTCGGGGGCAACAACGCCGCCATTGTCGCGCCCAGCGCGGACCTGGACCTGGCCATCCGCGCCGTCGCCTTCTCGGCCATGGGCACGGCGGGGCAGAGATGCACCACGCTTCGGCGGCTCTTCGTCCACGAGTCCCTCCTCGAGGAGGTCGTCGGGCGGCTGAAGGCCGTCTACGGGCGCGTGGCGGTCGGCGACCCGCGGGAGGCCGGCGTCCTGGTCGGTCCGCTCATCGACGGGGCGGCCGGCGAGGCCATGGCCGCAGCCCTCTCCGAGGCCGCCGCCGCAGGCGGCCGCGTGCACGGGGGCGAGCGCGTCGACCGTCCAGGGACCTTCGTCCGTCCCGCCCTCGTGGAGATGCCGCGGCAGGCTCCTGTCGTCCTTCGCGAGACCTTCGCCCCGATCCTCTACGTCATGTCCTACCGCGACCTCGAAGAGGCCATCGCCGCCCAGAACGCCGCCCCCCAGGGCCTGTCGTCGTCGATTTTCACCCGCGACCTGGGCGAGGCCGAGCGCTTCCTGTCGGCGGAGGGCTCCGACTGCGGCATCGCCAACGTCAACATCGGCCCATCCGGCGCCGAGATCGGCGGGGCGTTCGGCGGCGAGAAGGAGACCGGCGGGGGTAGGGAGTCCGGCTCTGACAGCTGGAAGGTCTACATGCGCCGGGCGACCAACACGATCAACTATGGCTCGGCCCTGCCGCTCGCCCAGGGCGTGACCTTCGACGTCTGAGGACGGGGCGGAGGTCCTGCCGGGCTGGCGCTGGCAGGGGGTGCGTGCTCTCCTGCGCCCGCTTCGGCGCCGGTCCATGACCCGGCGCCCAGGAGACGGTCATGGCGATGCTAACCGATGCGCTCTGGTTTCCCGGTCCCGGGAGCGACCCGCCGCCGCGGGGATCGCGGCTCCTCGAAGCGGCGATCCTCCGTCGCCTGAGGTTGACCTTTTCCTATCGTGACCGATCCGGGTTCCCGACGCGTCGCCGTGTGCGCCCCCTCGCACTTGTCCCGGGGCCGGGCGGCGGTCTCCTCATCGCCTGGTGCGAGCTTCGCCGCGACTTCAGGATCTTCCGGCTGGACCGGATCGACGCGGTGCGGCCGGGTTCGCGGTTTCCCGAGTCCCCCGGAAAGGGGATCGACGACTACCCCGGAGGCGAGTGGGTCTGAGATCCGACCCGTCTCATGGGATCTCGACAGGGCCGACGGGAAACCGGCCTGCCGAACACCGCAGTCCGCCTCCAGGAACGTGTTGACCTGGCCCGCTCCCGACCCATAGCGTGTAATTACACTTACTGGAGTTCCCGATGGATCCGGCCGAAGACCTTCTCAAGCCGGTCCACTGCGTGAGCCACACTCTCCAGAAGACGGCGCGGGTGGTGGCCGGGCTCTACGCCGGGGAACTCCGCAGCTGCGGGCTCAGCCGTGGTCAGTTTCCCATCCTCCAGCAGCTGGAGGCGTTGGGCGGAGGCGTCCCGCTCTCGGTGCTGGCCCGGAGGCTCTACATGGACCGGACGACGCTGACCCGGAACCTCACGCCCCTCGAGAGGGCGGGACTGGTTGTCCGTGAGGTGGATCCCGACGACGCCCGGATCCGGCGTGTGACGATCACAGCAGCCGGTCGCGCCCGGCTGGTCGAAGGCCGCGAGGCCTGGCGCCGCGCCCAGTCGCAGACCCTGGAGCGCATTGGCGTCGACGCCTGGCGGCTCCTTGAGGACGAACTCCGCCATGTCCGGAAGGCCCTGTCATGACTTCAGCCCCTGCCGCCTCGCCGCTCCTGACCGACCCGCCCTTCCGCCTGCTCGTCCGCATGGCCGGACCCAGCGCCCTGGCCTTCCTGATCCAGGCGGCGGTCTCCATGGCCGAGACCGGCTTCATTGCCCGGCTGGGCCTGGTTCCCCTGGCGGCCATCGCCCTGATGCTGCCGGCCCTGATGCTGATGCAGATGCTGGCCAACGGCGCCCTGGGAGGCGCGGTCTCGAGTTCGGTGGCCCGCGCCCTTGGCCGCGGGGACGGAGCGGCGGCGAACGCCTTCATCTGGCATGCCCTGGCCATCGCGGCCCTGGCGGCGTTTGTCTTCGCCGGGCTCTACGGCGCCTTCGGCCATGCCCTCCTGCTCGCCACGGGCGCTCCGCAGGCGGTGGTCGCCGCCGCCCATGAGTACGGATCCATCCTCTGTACGGGGGTGGCGCCCATCTGGATCTCGGCGCTCCTGACCTCTGTCGTGCGCGGGACCGGCGACATGCAGTTCCCTGCAAGGCTCATGATCGTCGGCTCCCTGGTGCAGATCCCGCTATCCGGCGCCCTCATGCTGGGCGCCTTCGGCCTGCCAGGCCTTGGACTGAAGGGCTCAGCCGTCGCCGTGATCCTCGTCGCCGCCGGCAGCTCCCTTGTGCTGGTCTGGCGTCTCCTCAAGCCGGGCCGTGCGGTGCGCCTGACCCTGCAGGCCTGCCGCCTCCGGCTTGGGTATTTCGCCGACATCCTGCGGGTGGGGGCGCTGGCCTCCCTCTCTCCCGTCTCCACCGTTCTGACCATCGCCATCCTCAACACCCTGATCGGACGTTTCGGCGTGGAGACCCTGGCGGGATACGGGGTGGTGGCGCGGGTGGAGTTCCTGCTTGTCCCGCTGGTCTTCGGGATCGGGGCGGCGCTCACGGCCCTCGTCGGGGTCAACATGGGCGCCGGGCAGGTGGCGCGCGCCGAGCGGATCGGGTGGATGGGCGGCGGCGCGGCCGCGGTCCTGGCCGGGACCGTGGGACTTGTCCTGGCCCTGGCGCCCGGCCTCTGGACCGGCCTCTTCACCCGGGATCCCGCCAGTCTCGCGGCGGGGGCCCTCTACCTCCACATCGTCGGTCCGGTCTTCGCCTTCCAGGGACTGGGCCTGGCCCTCTACTTCGCGTCGCAGGGGGCCGGGGCCATCCTCTGGCCCATCATCGCCACGCTCCTGAGGTTCGGCATCTGCGTCGGCGGCGCCGTGCTGGTCATGGGCCAGCCTGAGCCCCGGCTCGCCGCCGTCTACGCCTGCATCGCCCTGGGCATGACGGTGTACGGCGCCGTCACGGGCCTGGCGCTTTGGCGGGGGGCCTGGCGCAGGCCAGCGTCCTGAAGCCTCTCCGGCGTCGGGGGCTCAGAAGGTCCAGGACAGAGAGGCGCTGAGCGACCGTGAGGGGGAGGGCGCGATGTCCTTCAGGAAGGAGGCGTGCTCGCGGATCTCGGCGTCGGTCAGGTTGCGGGCGCGAAGGCTGAGCGTCACCGGGGCGTCAGGGACGGGCCGCCAGGCCAGGCTTGCGTTCAGCGCCGTGTAGCCGTCCGTCTGCAGCTCGAAGGGCGCCGTGCGGGTCTGGTCGCCGACATGTCGGACCTCGATCGCCGCGTCCAGGGCGTCGGACCGCCAGGCGACCTCTCCGGTCACCCCGTAGGCCGGAATTCGGGGCGGCGCGCCGAAGTCGGTGTCTCCGCGCACGACATCGGCCGAGACCCGGCCGATCAGCAGGCCGGCGTCGCGACGGAGGAGGGTCTGTTCGGCTTCCAGCTCGAGACCGGTGAAGTCGGCGTCAGACTGCTGGTAAAGGAAAACCGGCAGGTCCTCCCAGGTCTCGCCGGTCGGCCGCTCCTCGATGAATCCATCGTACCGGGCGGCCCAGGCATGGGCCTCGATCCGGGTATCCGGGCCCGTCCATCGCAGGGTCAACTCGAGGGACAGTGCGGTCTCCGACTCCAGGGTCGGGTCCCCGAGTTCCCAGGTCGAGGTCCCGCCATGCGGGCCGTCGGCAAACAGCTCGAACTCAGTGGGTGCGCGGCCGCTCAGGGAAAGGGTCGCCGCCAGGAAGACCGGATCCGAGGGCTTCCAGAACAGACCGGCCGAGGCGGAGACATTCGAGAAGGACCGGGTGTCGCGGGTCGTCGCCCAGTCCAGCCCGGACTCGGCGCCCGGAGGGCTGGTCTCCCGGCCATCCAGCTTGGCCCTCAGCTCGCGGGTGTCGAGGCGGAGGCCGGCGTCGACGCCGCCCTGGCCGAACTCGAAGCGCTGCAGGGTGAAGACGCCGAGTTCGGTGATCTCCACGCCCGGGATGAAGGCCTCGTCGCCGATGGCCTCGAACCTGCGGGTCAGCCCCTGGATCCCGAAGGCGCCCTGGCGGTCCGCCGATCCGCGCATGACGAACTCAAGCCGGCCCTCGGTCCCATTGGACAGGAAGCGGGTTCCCACCGCGCCTGCGTCGACCTCGATCTCGGCATGTTCATAGTCGGCATGGCCGACGGAGAGCCTGATCTTTTCCAGCCAGCCCTCGGCGAATGGGGTTTCGCCGCGGAGGTCCCACCGGGTCTGCTTCATGTGCAGTCGAAGGGTCTCGGGAGGCGGGTCGCTGACGACCTGGGCGAAGGGCACGCCGTAGCCGGTGTCGGTGCGCTTGACCGACAGGCCCAGGAATCCCCCGGATTCACCGACCAGGGAGCCGCCGACTCCCCAGGAATCGGCCTCGACGGACACATTCCGCTGCTTGGTGTCGGACGTTGGCTCGAGACCTGTCGCCGCCGCGAGGCGATCGGAGACCGGGGTTCCCGGGGTGGAATAGTCCCCGGACCGGCGGGTCGCGCCGTCCACAGCCAGGACAAGGGCGCCGAATCCGATGTTGGCCGCAAGGGCGCCGGAACGGCCATTGTCGACGCTGGACCAGGCCAGGGCGCCTCGGCCCTCGATCCGGTCCCCGGGCCGCCTCGAAGGCACCCGGTCATCCATCACGTTGACCACGCCGCCGATACCTGACCCGCCGTAGGCGAGGGTGGACGGGCCTCTCAGCACCTCGATGCGGCTGGCCTGGCCGGCTTCGCTCGGCACCGCATGGTCGGGGGACAGGGAACTGGCGTCCACCATCCCGACTCCGTTCTGCAGCAGGAGCACGCGCGGACCCGCCAGGCCGCGGATCACAGGCCGGCTGGCTCCGGGCCCGTAGGCGGTGGACCTCAGGCCGGGCAGGCCGGCGAGGAGGTCTCCCAGGCCCGCTGGCGGCGCAAGGCTCAGGGTCTCTGCCGAGAGAATGTCGACGCTGGTCGTGATGGTGTCGAGCGACACCGCGTAAGGCGCCGCCGTCACAACCAGTTCGGAGACTGTCCCGGACTCAGGCTCGGACGCCAACGCAGCGGTGGGAATGGCAAGGGCGAGGAGGCTGGCGGTGGCAAGCCAGCGCGTGGACGCGATCATCGGGACTCTCCAGTCATATTTCCCAACTATGTTATAATGTAACCACTGACAACGCCTTCCTGAGAAGCTGATTGCAGAACCTGCGGAACTGGGCATGAGTTCCCCCTCAGACGAAGGCAACCGGTCGGCGTCGAGCAACCCGGAGGAAATCCATGGGCATCTTCAGTTCCATCATGGGGAAGATCTTCCCCCCGAAACCCAAGCCGGCCCCCGCCGCCGCCGCCCCTGCGGCTGCAGCCCCGCCGCCCCCGCCGCCGGCGCCGGTGGATGTCGAAGCCGTGTTGACCGCGCTCGCCGCCAGCAAGGGCGGTGGCGGGAACTGGCGCACCTCCATCGTCGACCTGCTGAAGATGCTCGACATCGACTCCAGCCTGAACGCCCGCAAGGAACTCGCAGGCGAGCTCGGCGTGAATGCGGGCGCCCACGGCAGTGCTGAACAGAACATCGCCCTGATCAAGGCTGTATGGGTTGCGCTGGAGAAGAACGGCGGCATCGTTCCCGCCAGCCTGCGCGACTGATTTGAGGGACCGCCCCGGCGGTCACGAAAGCGTGATCGCCGGGGCTGCATCCGGATCGGCCCCCGGAGGCTCCTTCTTTCGTCAGGTCAATCGAGACCGGTCATCGAAGGAGCAAGGCCATGCCAGTTGAGAACATTCTTCAGCCCCTGATCTTTTTCGGCTTCATCGCCTCCCTGGTCCTGGGCAGCCAGTATTTCGAGGGCCGGCGTCGCGCCCGGATCCACGAGACCATCGACCTCGCCATCCGGCAGGGCCAGCCGGTCCCTGCGGAACTCCTGGAGGGCATCGCCCGGCGTGAGGGGTCTTCCAAGCCCCCGACTCCTCTCCAGATGGGCCTGATCCTGCTGGGCGCCGGCCTCGGGCTCGGCATATTCGGCCAGGTGATGGGTGCGATCGACCTTGAAGCCCGCACCGCCATCACCGGGACCGCAGCCATTCCCCTCTGCATCGGGATCGCCTTCCTCGTCCTCGACTTCATCGGACGCAAGCGCGCCTGAGTCATGGCTCCCGCCGTGCAACCCCGTCTGGACGGCGTTTCTGACCCGGTCCTCGCCAGCCGCGCCGCGGCTGGCGACACGGGCGCCTTTGCAATCCTCGTCCAGCGGAACCTGGCCGGGCTGAGAAGCTTCCTGCGTCGGATGGGCGCCGCTCCAGATGTCGCGGACGACCTGGCGCAGGACACCCTGGTCACCGCCTTCGAGCGCATCGGCGACTACAGGGGGGAGGGCGCCTTCGGTGGATGGGTGCGAAAGATCGCTGCACGGCGTTACCTGCGGGTCCTCCGGGCCGCGGGGCGGCTGGAGCCCCTCGACAAGGCGCCTGAGGCCTATTCGGCTGGGCATGACGCCGGGCGGCGGCTTGACCTCGACGCTGCGCTCGAGCGCCTTCCCAAGCTGCAGAGGCTTTGCGTGAGCCTTCAGCACGGCGCGGGATACACGGCCACGGAGATCGCCCTGGCCCTCGACTTGCCCGAAGGCACCGTCAAGTCACATATCTCCCGCGGACTGGCGCGGCTGCGGAAGGACCTTGGAGCCCCGTGATGACCGAGACGCCTGAAACCGATGTCCCGACCGGGCTGGCGGACCTCTTCGCGGCGCCTGCGGCGGGGATGCAGTCCCCCGGGATGGAGGCTGAAATCCTGCGGCGCGTTGTCCGCCGCCGGAGGCTCCGGGCCATCGTGCCGGGAGTGGGAGCCCTCTTCGGAGGCGCGATCGCGTTCCCCGGCTTGATGGCCTCGCCCTTCCCCAGGCTGGCGACCGGTGACCTCCTCGCCATGGCGCCTTGGAAATCGATTCTGGACTTCATATTTATTTCCCTAGGGGAAGGCGGGCCTGGGTCCATCGCCATCGCGGGCGTCCTGACGATCTTGGGACTGGCGTTCGCGAGGTACCTCGAGGAGGTCTGAGATCATGTCGGCTCACGGTTCCGCGGCGGAGGGCCGCATCACCGTCAGGGACATCCGGCAGAGGAAGGGCGGTGCGCCGCTCGTCTGCCTTACGGCCTACACCGCGCCAATGTCCGAGCTCCTGGATCCCTTCTGCGACATCCTGCTGGTGGGGGACTCCGTCGGCATGGTGGTCCACGGCCTCCCCAGCACGGTGGGGGTCACGCTCGACATGATGATCCTGCACGGCAGGGCCGTCATGCGGGGATCACGCCGCGCCATGGTCGTCGTGGACCTGCCCTTCGGGTCCTGCGAGGGTGCGCCTGAAACCGCCTTCGCCAACGCCGTTCGCGTCCTGCAGGAAACGGGCGCCCAAGCCGTGAAGATCGAGTGCGCCCCGGCTATCCTCGGGAATGTCCGCTACCTCGTCGACCGGGGCGTCCCGGTCATGGGGCATGTGGGCCTGAGGCCACAGGCCGTCCTGGCGGAAGGCGGGTTCCGGGCCCGCGGCCGCGAGGCGGAAGAGAGGCTTCTGGTCCTCTCCGAAATGCGCGGCACGGTCGATTCAGGGGTCTTCGCCCTGGTCGTCGAAGGGGTGGCGGAGGCCCTGGCCTCGGAGATCACCGCCCAATGTCCCGTTCCGACCATAGGGATCGGGGCCTCCGCCGCCTGCGACGGGCAGATCCTGGTCACGGAGGACATGCTCGGCCTCTTCGAGCGCTCCCCCCGTTTTGTCCGGCGATATGGCGACCTGCGGGGCCTCGTTTCCAGCGCTGTCGAGCGCTACGCGGCGGATGTCGCGGCCCGCCGTTTCCCGGGATCGGGAGAGACCTACTTCTCCGGCCGGAGACGGCCGGGGCTGCCCGTGGTCGACATTCCGGCGGGCTGAAGGCCCCGCCATGCTTCCGCCATCTGCGCCAGCCAGTCTCCGCCCGTTGCGGCGAACCGGCGGGCGCTATAGTTTCCGCCGCGCCGGGTCGCGGCGCCCAATGCGGAGTCTCCAGAGTGGTCGACGTTTTCGAGGAGGTCGAGGAGCAGATCCGCTCCGACCGCTATCGCGCCCTGGCGCTCAAGGTCCTGCCCTGGTTCATCGGGGCCGTCGTTCTCATCCTGGCCGGTGTCGGGGGATGGCAGGGCTATCGCGCCTGGATTTCCAGCCAGTCCGGCAAGGCCTCCGAGACCTACGCCAAGGGCCTCGAGGCCCAGCAGGCGGGTCGGCCGGGAGACGCCAGGACCGCCTGGGAGGCCCTGGCGAAGTCGCCGAGTCCCGCCTACAAGTCCCTGGCCCTCCAGCACCTGGGCGCCCTGAGGCTCGCCGAGCGGGACACCGCAGGGGCCGTGGCGCTCTTTGACCAGGCCGCCAAGGCCGCGCCGGACCCACTGATCGGCGACGCCGCCCGGCTGAAGTCGGTCTACGCCCTCCTGGATACGGCCCCCCGGGCGGACATCGACGCCCGCCTGGAACCCCTGCTCAAGCCCGAGCGCCCCTTCCGACTCCAGGCGCGCGAGGCGGCGGCTTTCTCCAAGCTGCTGGCCGGCGACGCTTCAGCAGCGCGGGCGGACTTCGTGGTCGTCTCCCTGGCCCCCGACGCTGCCGAGGGCGCCCGCAGCCGGGCGACGGCGGCCATCGCCCTGATCGACAGCGGATCGGCCCAGCGCACCCGCGATCTCGTCAAGGCTGCGGCCGCCCTGCCGCCGCCACGTCCGCTGCCGCCTGGGGCCCAGCTGGGTCAGGGCCTCCCGATGCAGGCTCCGGCGCAATGAGGCTCACCCGGCTCGCCATTGGCGCCGTCCTGGCCGGCGCCCTCGTTGTCTCGGGCTGCGCCCAGACCCGGGACCTCTTCAATTTCGGCGACCAGGGCCCCCAGGAAACGGCCCAGGCCGAGAACCGCATCGCCCTCGTGGGCTTCGACCAGGAGGTCGTGCCGGAAGAGGGCCTGAAGGGCGCCACCTTCTACCTTCCCGACCCGGTGTCGGTGGACCAGTGGGCCCTCCCGGGCGCCAATCCCGAGCAGTCGCCGCCCCATTCCGACGCCGCCAAGGCCCTGGATATCGCCTGGAAAAGAGGGTTTGGCTCGTCCCGCGGACGCAACGCCCACGTGATGGCCCCGCCGGTGGCGGTGAACGGCAAGATCTATGTGATGGATGGCCACGCCACCGTCAGCGCCCTCGACGCCCGGAGCGGAGCCCAGGTCTGGAAGGCCGACCTGCGCGGCAAGCTCAAGCGGGACACCGTCGCCTACGGCGGCGGCCTGGCCATTGCCGAGGGCAAGCTCATCGTCGTCTCGGGCTATCGGTTTGTCTCGCAGCTGGATGCCGAGACGGGTGTGGTCCTCTGGCGGACCCAGACCGAGCAGCCGATCCACGCCGCACCGACCATTTCGGGCGGGCGGATCTTTGCGGTCGCGGTCGACAACACCCTGCTGACCTTTGATTTCGCGACCGGCAAGGAGGGCTGGACCTACCAGGCCCTGACCGAGTCCGCACGAATCCTGGCCGCCTCCAGCCCGGCGGTCTCGGGCGACACCGTGGTCGCCGCCTTCGGGTCCGGTGAGCTGATCGCCCTGCGGGCCGCCAACGGCAACGACCTCTGGAGCGAGTCCCTGTCCCGGGCGAGCCGCACCAATGCGCTCTCCGAGATCCGGGACATCGCGGGACGGCCGGTGATCTACCAGGGCGAGGTCGTGGCGGTCAGCCACTCTGGCGTACTTTCCTCGACCGACCTGCGCACGGGCACGACCCGCTGGACCCTGCCTGTAACGGGGATCACGACGCCCTGGGTGGCCGGGGATGTCGTCTACGTGGTCGACCGCGCGGGCAAGCTCTACTGCCTGGCCCGCGAGACGGGACTTGCCTACTGGGTCACCGACCTGGGCCAGGGCCGTGAGGAGGCCGGCTTCTTCTCGGGCTTCGGGGGAAGCTCCAAGAAGAAGAAAGCCAAGGTGCGACCGGTCTGGTCCTCGCCCATCCTCGCGTCCGGCCGCCTGCTCCTGGCCTCGAACAAGGGGGAGATGGTTGCGGTCAACGCCCGGACCGGCGAAATCGAACGCTCGCAGTCCCTGGGCGGCTCCGTGACCGTCGGGGCGATCGCCCTGGGCGAGACCGCGTACTTCGTGACCGATGAGGCCAAGCTCATCGCAGTTCGCTAGGCGCGCCGGTCATGACCCTGCGCCTCGCCATTGTCGGCCGGCCCAATGTGGGCAAGTCCACCCTGTTCAACAGGCTGGCGGGAAAGCGCCTGGCGATCGTTGATGACCGGCCGGGGGTGACCCGCGACCGACGGTTCGGGACGGGCAGGATCGGCGACCTGGACCTGGAGCTCATCGATACCGCCGGTTTCGAGGATGTCACGGACGAGAGCCTTGAGGCCCGGATGCGCGCCCAGACCGAGGCGGCCATCCGGGAGTGCGACGTCGCCCTGTTCGTCATTGACTCGCGGGTAGGCGTGACCCAGCTGGACGAGATCTTCGCCGACGTCCTGCGCCGTCATGACCGTCCCGTCATCCTCGTGGCCAACAAGGCCGAGGGTCGGCAGGGGGATGAGGGTGTGAACGAGGCCTTCCGCCTGGGTCTCGGGGAACCCATTCCCCTCTCGGCTGAGCACGGGGAGGGACTTGCGGACCTTTACGCGGCCCTGTCGGCGTACACGGAGGACCCCGAGGAGGCGGAAGACGCCGACGAGGCGGACTTCGAGGCAGCTGTGGCGGCCGAACGCGATGCAGAGGACGTGGAGGACGCCGGGACGGCGCCGGACGACGACCGGCCCCTCAGGATCGCCATCGTTGGCCGCCCCAATGCCGGCAAGTCCACCCTGGTCAACCGCCTGGTCGGCGAGGACCGGCTGCTGACCGGTCCTGAGGCCGGCATCACCCGCGACGCCATTCCCGTGGACTGGTCGTGGGGCGGGCGCACCATCCGGCTGGTCGACACC
>CAIMLY010000190.1 GCA_903842425.1 uncultured Alphaproteobacteria bacterium
GAGCTGATCGCCGCCCTCCGGGCCGCGGGCATCGCGAATGTCCGCGAGGTCGAGCCGGCCTGAGCCCGCACCGGTGAGCCTTTACCCCGTCATCATGTGCGGCGGATCGGGGGTGCGCCTGTGGCCCCTGTCGCGGCCAGAGCGCCCCAAGCCTTTCGCCCGGCTGTTCGGCGAGGGGCTGACCGCCTTCCAGGAGACGGCGCGCCGGGCCGCGCCCCTTGGCCCCCTGCTCGTCATCGGCGGGGCGGACCATGGCGGCCTGATCCGCGAGCAACTGGCCGAGCTGGGGCTGTCCGCGGACGTCCTCCTGGAGCCGGAGCCCAGGGACTCCGCCCCCGCCATGGCCGCGGCGGCCATCCATCTCCTGCGCCGGGACGAGGAGGCGGTCATGGTGGTGCTGGCCGCCGACCATCATGTCCCCGACGCAGCGGCCTTCCGCGACGCCGTCGAGGCCACCGCGCCCTTCTCCCGGGCCGGGCGGATCGTGACCCTGGGCATCACCCCGACCTTCCCCTCGACCGCCTACGGCTACATCCGGCCCGGGCGGGGCGACAGCGTCCGCACGGTGGACGCCTTCATCGAGAAGCCGGACGCCGCCCGGGCCGCCGTGCTGATCGCCGAGGGCTGCCTGTGGAACAGCGGCAACTTCATCGTTCCGGCCACCACCCTGGTCTACGAACTGGGACGCCTTGCCCCCGAGGTCCTGGAGGCCGCCGAGGCGGCCGTGGAGACGGCCTCGGGGCCGGGCGACGGCCAGCTGCTGGGCGAGGTGTTCCGGACGGCCCCGAGGATCTCGATCGACTATGCGGTGATGGAGAAGACCTCGCGCGCCATGGTGGCCGCGGCGGACTTCGCCTGGTCGGACGTGGGCGCCTGGGACGTGGTGCACGCCCTTTCGGAGACGGACAGGGCGGGGAACCGGCTGGAGGGCCGCGTCGAAGCCGAGGGGGTGACGGACTCCTATGTCCGGGCCGACGGCGGGGCGGAGGCGGTGGTGGTGGGCCTGTCAGGCATCGCCGTGGTGGCCGACGGGGCCCGGGTCCTCGTGGCGCCCCTGGCGGACAGCCAGGCGGTGAAGCGCGGCGTCGAGCGGCTCCAGGCCCGCGGCCCCGCCGGGTTCCCGAGCCTGGCCGAGGCTTCCGCACGGTTCGGACAGTGGCTGCGCACAGCGGCCCTGCCAGTCTGGTGGAGCCTGGGCGCCGACCGCGAGCGGGGGGGCTTCGTGGAGGCCATCGGCCAGGATGGCCTGCCGCGTCCTGCGCCCCGCCGGGGCCGGGTGCAGGGGCGGATGATCTTCAGCTTCGCCCAGGCCGGCATGATGGGATGGAGCGGGCCCTGGCGCGAGGCGTCGCGGCACGCCCTGGCGGGCCTCACCCGGGATTTCCTGCGCCCGGATGGACTGGTCCGCAGCCTCGTCGGCCTCGACGGCCGCCCGCTGGACGACGCACCCTATGTCTATGACCAGGCCTTCGCCCTCCTGGGCCTGGCCAGCCTCCGCCAGGCCGGGGAGGCGGCGGACGACGCCCTGGCCCTGGCGCAGCGGATGCGCGAGGGCCTGGAGGCCCTGAGGCACCCGGCCGGGGGGTTCCGCGAGGCGGGAGACCAGCCCTTCCAGGCCAACGCCCACATGCACCTGCTCGAGGCCGCCCTGGCCTGGGAGGAGGCCGGGGAGACGGACTGGCGGGCCTTGTCGGACGAGATCGCGGGCCTCGCCCTGGGCGCCTTCATCGACCATCGCGGGGTCCTGTCGGAGTTCTTCGACGCCGACTGGCGCCGGGCCGGAGGCGACGACGGGCGGCTTGTGGAGCCAGGTCACCAGTTCGAGTGGGCCTGGCTGCTGGACCGCTGGGGCCGCGCCCGCGGCCGGGCTGACGGCCAGCTGGCGGCCCGGGCCCTGCACGAGGCCGGCCGGCAGGGCGTTGACCCGCGGCGGGCCTGCGCCGTCAACGCCCTGTGGGAGGACCTGACGGTCCGGGACGGGTGGGCCAGGCTGTGGCCGCAGACGGAATACCTGAAGTCCGCCCTGGCCCTGGGGGAGGCGGAAGACGCCCTGCAGGCGGCTTCGGGCCTGAACCGTTACCTGGAGACCCCGGTCCGGGGCCTGTGGCGCGACCGCCAGGGACCCACCGGAGGATTCGCGCCGGGGGATGCGCCGGCGACCTCGCTCTACCATATCGTCGGGGCCATCCGGCAGCTCGAGGAACTATCCCCAGCACTTTCGGCCTAAGTGACGTTTTTTGGACGACATGCCCGCTCCAGCGCTCGCCTTTTCGCAAGGCGTTCATTAGGAGGGCGCGAGTCCGCCGATCTCTTAACGACTCCCCAAACCGCCTCCACGGCTCGGAGATGTTGACACCATGACCGCGACCCCCGGCATTCACCCCGCACCCACCCGGCACGCCAGGCTGATCGCCTGGGTCGAGCAGGTCGCGGCCCTGACGCGGCCGGACCGGGTCCACTGGTGCGACGGCTCGGATGCAGAGTGGGACGCCCTGACCCGGGAGCTGGAGACCCGGGGGACGCTGAAGCGCCTGAACCCCGCCAAGCGCCCGAACTCGTTCTACGCCGCCTCCGATCCCGGCGACGTGGCCCGGGTGGAGAGCCGCACCTTCATCTGTTCCGAGAAGCAGATCGACGCCGGCCCGACCAACAACTGGGCCGACCCCGCCGAGATGCGCGTGCGCCTGGCCGGGCTGTTCGACGGCTGCATGGCCGGCCGGACCATGTATGTCTGCCCCTTCAGCATGGGGCCCATCGGATCCCGGATCAGCCAGCTGGGCGTCGAGATCACCGACAGCGCCTATGTGGCGATCTCGATGCGGGTGATGACCCGCATGGGCAAGGCGGCGCTGGAAGAGCTCGGTGAGGATGGCTTCTTCGTGCCCGCCGTACACACGGTCGGCGCCCCCCTGGCGGCCGGCCAGGCCGACGTCGCCTGGCCCTGCAATCCCGAGAAGTACATCGTCCACTATCCCGAGACCCGCGAGATCTGGTCCTATGGCTCGGGCTATGGCGGCAACGCCCTGCTGGGCAAGAAGTGCTTCGCCCTCCGCATCGCCTCGGTCATGGCCCGGGATGAGGGCTGGCTGGCCGAGCACATGCTGATCCTCAAGCTCACCTCGCCCCAGAACGAGGTCCGCTATCTCGCCGCCGCCTTCCCCAGCGCCTGCGGCAAGACCAACATGGCCATGCTGCAGCCCACCCTGGCGGGCTGGAAGGCCGAGACCGTCGGCGACGACATCTGCTGGATGCGGTTCGGCGAGGATGGCCGGCTCTACGCCATCAACCCTGAAGCCGGCTTCTTCGGCGTGGCGCCGGGCACGGGCAACGAGACCAACCGCAACGCCGTGGCGTCCCTGTACGCCAACTGCGTCTTCACCAATGTCGCCCTGACCGATGACGGGGACGTCTGGTGGGAGGGCCTGACCAAGACGCCCCCGGCCAACCTGACCGACTGGAAGGGCCGTCCCTGGACGCCGGGTTCCGGTGAGCCCGCCGCCCACCCGAACGCCCGCTTCACCGTGCCGGCCAGCCAGTGCCCGGTGATCGCGCCCGAGTGGGAGGATCCCCAGGGGGTGCCGATCTCGGCCATCCTGTTCGGCGGTCGCCGGGCCAGCGCCGTGCCGCTGGTGACCGAGGCCTTCGACTGGGCTCATGGGGTCTTCCTGGCCTCCAACGTGGCCTCCGAAGGCACCGCTGCGGCGGAGAACCGGATTGGCGAACTGCGCCGCGATCCCTTCGCCATGCTGCCGTTCTGCGGCTACAACATGGGGGACTACTTCCGCCACTGGCTGTCCCTGGGCGAGAAGAGCGATCCCTCCCGGTTGCCGCGCATCTATTTCGTGAACTGGTTCCGCAAGGACTCCACCGGCCGCTATGTCTGGCCGGGCTTCGGTGACAACTCGCGGGTGCTGAAGTGGGTCTTCGAGCGCCTGGCCGGCCGCGCGACGGCGAAGGACACGCCCATTGGCCGGGTGCCGACGGCCGAGTCCCTGGACCTGTCGGGGCTCAACCTCCCTGCGGCGGACCTCGATCTCCTGCTGACCGTCGACCCTGCGGTCTGGTCGGAAGAAGCGGCCCTCATCCCGGCGGCCTACGAGGCCTTTGGCGAGCGGCTTCCCCCGGAACTCTGGCGCCAGCACAAGGCCCTCGAGGGACGACTGCAGGTCGCCTCCCGCGCCGCGGAGATGGTGGCGGAGTAAAGCCGGGCCCCCCCGGCGTCCGGACTCACCCCCGGGCGACGCCGTGATAGTCGCAGTACCAGTCAGCGAACCGTCGCACCCCGACCTCGACGGGCGTCGTGGGCGCGTAGCCGAGGGCCGCGACCGTGTCTGAGATGTCGGCCTCCGTGCGCACGATGTCGCCGGGCTGCATGGGCAGGAGATTCAGCGTCGCCGGCCGGCCCAGGGCGTCGGCCAGAACCTCGATGTAGGTCATGAGTTCAACCCGCGTCCCGGCGCCGATGTTCAGGATGCGCCAGGGGGCCACGCCGCTGGTGGCGGGATCCGGGGCTTCGGCGCGCCAGGCGGGGTCCGGTGCGGCGGGACGGTCCAGGGCGGCGATGACGCCGCTGACGATGTCGTCGACATAGGTGAAGTCCCGCTGCATCCTGCCCTCGCCGTAGACGTCGATGGGCCGGCCCGCGACGATGGCGTCTGCGAAGCGGTAGAGCGCCATGTCCGGCCGGGTCCAAGGGCCGTAGACCGTGAAGAACCGCAGGCCCGTGCAGGGAATCCCGAACAGGTGGGCGTAGGCGTGGGCCATGGACTCATTGGCCAGCTTGGTCGCCGCGTAGAGGGTGAGCGGGTGGTTGGCCGGCTGGTGGGGCGAGAAGGGCAGGGCGGCGTTGGCGCCGTAGGCTGAGCTCGTGGAGGCGAAGACGAGGTGGGCCGGTGAGGTCGCCCGGCAGCCTTCCAGGATGTTGAGGAAGCCGACCACGTTGGAGTCCACGTACGCCTCCGGGTGCTCCAGGGAGTAGCGTACGCCCGGCTGCGCGGCGAGGTGGATGACGCCCCCCGGCCGGACCGTGCGGAAGAGGTCCGCCGTGGATTCCCGGTCCGCGAGGTCGATCCTGAGGTGGCGGTAGCGCGGCTGGGCTTCAAGCCGGGCCAGGCGGGCGAGCTTCAGGGCGGGGTCATAGTAGGGGGTGACGTTGTCCACGCCCACGACGGTCTCGCCCCGGTCGAGAAGGGCCTGGACGGCATGGAACCCGATGAAGCCGGCCGAGCCCGTGACGAGGATCATTCGGAAGTCCCCGGACGCCTCTGCCAACCGGCCGGGATCAACGGTTCGAAACCACCCGCAGGGCCGGGATGCCGGCGGGCTTCTCGCCCCGGATCTGGGCGACGAGGTCGAAGAGGGCGCGGCGGATCTCGTCGCTGTCCCCGCGGGCGGCGATGGCCTCCAGGCGGCGCAGGTGGGCCGGCGCCACGCCGAGGGCGGTGGGCGACACCACCTCCATGACCTTGGGGGCGCAGGGGATCGACTGCTCCATGTCGTCGAGCAGCTCCTCGGTGAGCTTCTCGCCCGGGCGCAGTCCCGTGATCTCGATCTCGATGTCCTTGCCCGGGGTCCGGCCGGAGAGGGCGATCATCTGCCGGGCGAGGTCCATGATCTTCACCGGCTCGCCCATCTCGAGGAGGAAGAGCCGGGCCCGGTCGGGGTTCAGGTCGTCGGCGCAGGTCGCCGTGGCGTGAAGCACCAGCTGGGTGGCTTCCGGGATGGTCATGAAGTACCGGGCCATGTCCGGGTGCGTCACGGTGACCGGCCCGCCCCGGTCGATCTGGGAGCGGAAGATCGGCACCACGGACCCGGCCGAGCCCAGGACATTGCCGAAGCGGACGGCCGAGAATCGGGTCTCGGACCCCTCCTGCTGTCCCTGGATCACGGCTTCGGCCAGGCGCTTGGTCGCGCCCATGACGTTGGACGGGTCGACGGCCTTGTCCGTGGAGATGAGCACCATCTGGGCCGCGCCGGCGATCCGGGCGGCCTCGGCCACGTTCCAGGTTCCGAGAACGTTGGTCAGAACACCCTCTACGGGATGCCGCTCCACCATGGACACATGCTTGAGGGCGGCCGCGTGGAAGACCAGGTCCGGGCGCTCGGCGAGCAGGCACTCGGTCACGCGGTCGGGGTTCCTCACGTCGACCAGGGCGGCGGTGCGCGACAGGTTGGGCGAGGTCTCTCCCAGTTCGCGGTCGATCTCGAAGAGGGCCGTCTCGGAAAAGTCGAGGAGGGTGACATGCCCGGCGTCGAGGCCCGCGACCTGCCGGCTCAGCTCGGCGCCAATGGATCCGCCGGCGCCGGTGATCAGGACCCGTCGTCCGGACACGAGCGCCCTCAGGGCGACCCGGTCCAGCTCGATCGGATCGCGGGGCAGGAGCTCCTCGACGCTGATGTCCCTCATGGGCAGCAGGGCCAGGCTGTCTTCGTGCGAGAGGTCGACGATCGAGGGCAGGCGCAGGAGCCGGACCCCGTCGTTCTTCAGGCGGCCGAGCTGGGCGGCGGTCAGGCCGCGCAGGCGCCCGGGCTCGTCCAGGAACAGGATGGCCCGGGGGTACTGGTTCCAGCGGCGCAGGTCGGCCAGGGCGGCCTCGAGCCGGTCGATGGATTCAATGATGCAGACCCCGCGGACCTGCTGGCCGACCTCGCTGGAGTCCGGCGCGATGATGCCCACGGGCGTCCAGGCGGCGTCACGCCGGCGGCCGGTCTCCCGCAGGTAGGTCTCCGCCGCGGCCGTGGGGCCGATGAGCAGCAGCTCAGGCGCCTGGGGGGTCCGGTCGCTGAGCGACTTCAGCGGGGCGAAACTGTCGAGGGCGCGCTCGTGCGCAGCCCGGCGGAGCATCCGGGCGCTGATGACGCCGCCCAGCTGGAAGATCGGCGCGAGGGCGAGCATGGCCCGGCTCAGGTCATGGGCGCGGTCAGCGGCGAACTGCAACAGGAGGAAGGTGGCGGCCGTCAGGAGCGAGATCCGGGCCAGCACCAGGGCGTCCGGGGTCGAGACGTAGCGCCAGGGCGAGAGTTCGCGCCGGAACAGCCAGCTATAGCCCGCCGCGACCAGGCCATAGGTCAGCGCCTGGAGGGCGACCGCGCCGGCCACGTCCGCGGACACGGCGGTGGACCGGCCCGCGGTCAGCAGGAAGGCGCCGAAGAGGGCGGCCGTCGCAATCGCGGAATCGGCCAGAAGACTGCGGGCCCGGTTGGCCATCTGCTCCACGCAACAACTCCTTACCTGCGACGCCCAGAACCCCGGAAGGCGGTGGAAGCGAAAGGTGTTTCGCTCCCTAACGTTTCTCCCGAGGTCTTCCGTCTCCGAGTCGTCTCAGGGATCGCACAGCAAGATTAACGGGTTTCTGCATAGACGGCCATTTACCAAAAAAGAAAAGCCGCCGACCCGGGGGTCGACGGCTTTCCACAGAAGGTGTGGCGCGGGCGCCGGATCAGAAGGCGGCCTTCAGCCCGATCACGACGCGGCCGGAAGACAGCTTGAAGGGATCATCCGACTTTTCGACGTTGGTGTCCCAGTAGCGCAGGTCCACGCCGAAGATGTCGTTGATCGCGTAGCCGACGCCGAGGTTCCAGGTCTCGTAGTCGAGGGGACCCTCCAGAGCCTGGTGGCCGACGGCGCCGGAGACCGACAGCTTCTCGGTGAGGGGCATGGAGCCGTTCAGTTCAACGTAGGTCGCCTGTCCGGACTGGTTGAAGTTTTCCGGGGTGTAGTAGAGCGCGGCGCCGACCGTGCCCTTGCCGGCCGGGACCGAACCCGCGAGCTTGCCTTCCCAGAAGTCGAGGTCCGCGCCGTCGGACTGGTTGGTATAGCCGTAGCGCAGGATGCCGACATCCAGCGAGACTGGACCGACGGTCGGCTTGAAGCCGGCGTAGAGGTCGTACTCCATGTCCGTGCTGTCGCCGAAGTCGACGTTCGACAGCCAGACGCCGGCGTAGAAGATGCCGATGCCGACGTCCGCGCCGCCGTAAACCTGCGGCTTGCTGTCCGTCTGGCTGAAGCCGCGGAACACGTAGTCGGAGGCGGCGCCGACATTGAAGGAAAACTCAGGAGCGTCCTGAGCCTGGGCCGCCGTGCCCAGGGCGAGGGCGGCGGTGGCGGCGACGGCCGCGAGCTTGAAAGACTTCATGGTTTGCAATCCCCTTGATTATCAGGCCTGACCCTGTGCTCCGGACCATCCTCCCTGAACCGGTGCGCCGCCAGAAGGCCGACTCGCCGCCGGGCCGGGCCCGGACGGAGTGACGAAAATTCAGGCGACGCCGACGCTGGGCGCCTCTTTTCCGGGCGCCTCGACGGCAGGTCAGGGCCGCACAAGGCGCTGATTGGGATTAACGGCGGATGAACCGGGGCTCAGCGCATGCCCAGGGGCGCGAATCCCAGGTGGGAGCCGGCGTCCACGAGCAGGGTCTCACCCGTCACGTGCCGCGACTGCCGGGAGGCGAGGAAGGCGGCGGCGGCGGCCACGTCGTCGGCGGAGGAGGCGACCTTGAGCGGCGTCGCAGCGGCCGAGCCCTCGCGGAGCCGGGCCACGCGCTCCTCGGACATGCCCTTGCCGAACCAGGGTGTGTCAATGAAACCGGGGCAGATGGCGTTCACGCGGATCTTCGGCGCCAGGGCCCGGGCGAGGGACAGGGTCAGGGTGTTCATGGCGCCCTTGGAGGCGGCGTAGGGCACCGATGAGCCGATGCCCGCCACGCCGGCGATGGACGAGGTGTTCACCACCGCCCCCGGTTGCGGCGCCGCCTCGAGCAGGCTGCGCGCGGCCCGGACCATCTGGAAGGCGCCCACCACGTTGACGGCGTAGAGGTTCAGGAAGTCCTCGGCCGATACGGCGTCGAGGTCGGCGTGGTTCTGGGCGAACTTGGTCACGCCGGCGTTGTTGAACAGGGCGTCGATCCGGCCAAGCGGGGCCGCGGCCGCGGCGATCGCCCGGCAGTCCTCGTCGCGGGAGACGTCGCCCTGGACCAGGATGGCGCGGGCGCCCTCGGCCCGGACCAGGGTCGCCGTCTCCTCGGCCTCGGCGGCGCTGCGGGCGAAGTTGATCACGATGTCCGAGGCGCCCCTGCGGGCCGTCTCCAGGGCGATGGCCCGGCCGAGTCCGGTGGACGCTCCCGTGACGACCACGACGAAATTCCCGAAATCCTGAGTACCCATGTCGATGTCTCCTCCGCTTTCCCGAAGGCATAGGCCCAACGCGCCAATGGCGGAAGGGGCGCCGGGCGCTGAGGAATTCTTGGCGGGGCGCCAGAAGAATTGGCCCCCTCCGAAAGGCTGCGGGCAGGTTTCCCGGCGCGCTATGCTCTATATGGCGTGCCGGGCCCGCAGGGCTGCCCTCAGGGAGGCGAGCGGATGACAGAGACGGGACACAGGGGCGCGCTGACCCACCTGCAGAGGCTGGAGGCCGAGGCGATCCACATCCTGCGGGAGGTCGTCGCCGAGTCCGAGCGCCCTGTCATGCTCTACTCGGTGGGCAAGGATTCCGCCGTCATGCTGCACCTGGCGGCGAAGGCCTTCTGGCCCGCACGGCCGCCCTTTCCCCTGCTGCACGTGGACACGACCTGGAAGTTCCGCGCGATGTACGAGATGCGCGAGCGCATGGCGCGGGAACTGGGCTTCGACCTGATCGTCCACCGCAATCCCGAGGCCCTGGAGAAGGGGATCAATCCCTTCGACCATGGCTCCGCCCTGCACACCGACCTTTGGAAGACCGAGGGGCTGAAACAGGCCCTTGACCTGCACGGCTTCGACGCCGCCTTCGGCGGGGCCCGCCGCGACGAGGAGAAGAGCCGCGCCAAGGAGCGCATCTTCTCCTTCCGGTCGGCCCAGCACCGGTGGGACCCGAAGAACCAGCGTCCAGAGCTCTGGCGTCTCTACAACACCCGGAAGAACCCCGGGGAGTCGATCCGGGTCTTCCCGATCTCCAACTGGACCGAGCTGGATGTCTGGCAATACATCCACCTTGAGAACATCCCCATCGTTCCCCTGTACTACTCCGACGTCCGGCCGGTGGTTGAACGCGACGGGACCCTGATCATGGTGGACGACGAGCGCATGCCCCTGCGCCCGGGTGAAACCCCGATGATGAAGTCCGTGCGGTTTCGAACCCTGGGCTGCTATCCCCTGACCGGGGCCGTGGAGAGCACGGCGGCGACCCTGCCGGACATCATCCAGGAAATGCTGCTCACCACCACCAGCGAGCGGCAGGGGCGTGTGATCGACCACGACCAGGCGGCGTCGATGGAGAAGAAGAAGCAGGAGGGTTACTTCTGATGGCCCACCAGTCCGACCTCATCGCCACCGACATCGACGCCTACCTGAAGGCGCACGAGACCAAGAGCCTCCTGCGCTTCCTGACCTGCGGCTCGGTGGATGACGGAAAGTCCACCCTGATCGGGCGGCTCCTCTACGACTCCAAGATGATCTTCGAGGACCAGCTGGCCGCCCTCGAGGCCGACTCCCGCCGGGTGGGCACCCAGGGCGGCGAGATCGACTTCGCCCTGCTGGTCGACGGGCTGGCTGCAGAGCGCGAGCAGGGCATCACCATCGATGTCGCCTATCGCTTCTTCTCGACCGAGCGGCGGAAGTTCATCGTCGCCGATACGCCCGGTCACGAGCAGTACACCCGCAACATGGTCACGGGCGCCTCCACGGCGGACGCCGCCGTCATCCTGATCGACGCCCGGCGCGGCGTGCTCACCCAGACCCGCCGGCATTCCTACCTCGTCCGTCTCCTCGGCATCCGGCATGTCGTCCTGGCGGTGAACAAGATGGACCTGGTCGGCTGGTCTCAGTCGGTGTTCGACGACATCGTGAGCGAGTATCGCGCCTTTGCGGCCGGGATCGGCCTCACCGGGTTCGAGGCCATCCCGATGTCTGCGCTGAAGGGCGAAAACGTGGCCGAGCCTGCGACCAGCGCGCCCTGGTGCTCGGGACCCACCCTTCTCTCCTGGCTCGAGAGCGCGCCAGTGGGCGACGACGCAGCCGCCCGGCCCTTCCGCATGCCCGTGCAATGGGTCAACCGGCCCAACCTGGACTTCCGCGGGTTCTCGGGACTGGTTTCCGCGGGCTCGGTCCGCCCGGGTGACCGGGTCCGGGTCGCACCGTCCGGCCGGGAGAGCCGGGTCCGGCAGGTCATCGCGGGGGCCTCGGACTGCGACGGCGCCCAGGCGGGGCAATCGGTGACCCTGACCCTCGAGGACGAGATCGACATCAGCCGGGGCGACGTGCTGGCCCAGGCGGACGCCCCGGTCAGCGTCGCCGACCAGTTCGAGGCGACCCTGGTTTGGATGGACGATGCGCCCATGCTGCCCGGCCGGCCCTACCTCCTGAAGCTCGGGGCCCGGACAGTGTCGGCCTCGATCACCGAGCCCAAGTACCGGGTGAACGTGAACACGCTTGAACATCTAGCTGCCAAGCGATTGGATCTGAACGAGATTGGTGTTTGCAACATCTCGACGGACTCCCCCATCGCCTTCGAGCCCTACGCCGAGAGCCGCGACCTTGGCGGCTGCATCCTGATCGACCGGATCACCAACCGGACCGTCGGCGCGGGCATGATCCACTTCGCCCTCCGGCGCAGCCAGAATGTCCACTGGCAGGCCCTGGACGTGGACCGTGCGGCCCGGTCTGCCCTGAAGGGGCACCGCGGCCGGGTGATCTGGTTCACCGGACTCTCAGGATCGGGAAAATCCACCATCGCCAACATGTTGGAGAAAAAACTCCATGCAATGGGCCGGCACACCTACCTGCTGGATGGCGACAACATCCGACATGGCCTCAACCGTGACCTGGGATTCACCGACGAGGACCGTGTGGAGAACATACGGCGGGTGGCCGAGGTGGCCCGCCTGATGGCCGACGCCGGCCTGATGGTCCTGGTCTCGTTCATCTCGCCCTTCCGCGCGGAGCGGGCCCTGGCCCGAAGCCTGATGCCCGAGGGCGACTTCGTCGAGGTCTTCGTGGACACGCCCCTGGCGGTGGCTGAACAGCGCGACGTGAAGGGCCTTTACGCCAAGGCCCGGGCGGGGGAGCTGAAGAACTTCACGGGGATCGACAGTCCCTACGAGGCGCCCGAGACGCCGGAGATCCGCATCGACACCACCCGGGTTTCCGCCACAGAAGCCGCGGAATCCCTCACGGCCTGGCTCGAGGGCGAGCCCGACTACACCATCTGACGGCCTCCCGGGCGCTTGCCCGGGCGCGGGTCGCGGAGTAATCGGCCTGCATGAGCGAGATACAGGTCACCCAGCTGGGACAGGTGGTGGCGGGCTTCGACAGCCCGGAGACCGCCGTCCTCGAGCGTGTTCCCAACCCCCAGAAGGGGCAGGTCTACCTGGCGCGGTTCACAGCGCCGGAGTTCACCTCCCTGTGCCCGGTGACGGGGCAGCCGGACTTCGCCACCCTGGTGATCGACTATGCGCCCGGGGACTGGCTCGTGGAGTCCAAGTCTCTGAAGCTTTTCCTCGCATCTTTCCGGAATCATGGCGCTTTCCATGAGGATTGCACCCTGGCGATCGGGCGGCGCCTGGTCGAGGTCGCAGAGCCGGCCTGGCTGCGGATCGGCGGCTACTGGTATCCCCGCGGCGGGATTCCCATCGACGTCTTCTGGCAGACCGGGGCCCCGCCCGCGGGACTCTGGCTTCCGGACCAGGGCGTGGCGCCCTATCGCGGGCGCGGCTGACCGCCCCGGTCAGCCCTTCCAGACCTGCGTCAGGGCTTCGGGCGACGGACGCTCCCTTTCCCTCGGCGGCTCGGCCGCGTCTCCGATCAGGATGAAGCCGGCGACCCGTTCATCGCCGGACAGGCCCAGGACGGCGCAGGCCCCGGCGTCGTAGGCGTACCAGTCGGTGATCCAGTTGGCGCCGTACCCCATGGCGGTGGCGGCGTAGAGCAGGGTTGTGCAAACCGCGCCTGCGGAGAGGACCTGTTCCCATTCGCGGATGTCGGCGTCCCGGGGGCGCGAGATCACGGCGATGCAGGCGGGCGGGGCCCTCAGCTTGCCGAGCTTGCCCACGGCCCGGTCGTCGCCCCGCGTCTTCGCCAGGGCCTCCAGCCGGTCGGCGAAGGCGGTCTTGTCCGCGCCGGACAGAATGATGAAACGCCAGGGCGACAGCTTTCCATGGTCCGGCACCCGGGCCGCCAGCCGGATCAGGGTCTCGATCTCTTCCGGTCCCGGGCCAGCCCCGCCAAGGGTCAGGGCGGAGGACGAGCGCCGGCGCGAGAGAAAGTCCAGGACGGCCGGGGCGTCTCCCTGCAGGACGGGCTCGCCGAAGACGGGAGCGGGGGGAAGGGCGGTCCGGGACATGCGCGCCATCTTGAACCTCGTTGAACCTCAGGCCTCAAATAGACGCCGGGCAGGGAGGCGCAAGCAGGGGATTCGCGCGGGCGCCGCCCTATGTTAGGATGGGTCCGTCAGCGGGGGAGTGACCGGATGACCCAGAAACTCGAGGTGATCGATCCGCGCGCCGCGCCGCCCGTCTGGGCCGCCCTGCGGAACGAGGCCGAGCATACGGCCAGGACCGAGCCTGCCCTGGCCTCGCTGGTGAACGCCGTCATCCTCAGCCACGACAACCTGGGCGACGCCCTCTCCTACCAGCTGGCCCACAAGCTGGGGGACCAGGAACTCCGCGCCATGAGCCTCCGGGAACTGGCCATCCAGGCCTACCGCGCCTCGCCGGACCTGGTCGAGACCGCAGAGGCGGACCTCAAGGCGGTGTTCGAGCGCGACCCGGCCTGCAAGGGCTATGTCCAGCCCTTCCTCTTCTTCAAGGGTTTCCAGGCCCTCCAGACCCAGCGCATCGCCCACTGGCTGTGGAACCAGGGTCGCGACACCATGGCCTTCTACCTGCAGAGCCGGATGAGCGAGATCTTCCAGGTGGACATCCACCCGGCCACCCGTATCGGCTCCGGCGTCTTCATCGACCATGGCACGGGCATCGTGATCGGCGAGACGGCGGTGATCGGGGACGACGTCTCCCTGCTCCAGGGCGTGACCCTGGGCGGGACAGGCGCGGAACGCGGCGACCGCCATCCGAAGATCGGCCGCGGTGTCCTGCTGGGCGCCGGCGCAAAGGTGCTGGGGAACATCCAGATCGGCGACTATGCGAAGATCGCCTCCGGCTCCGTCGTCCTGAAGCCGGTCCCGGCGCACTGCACCGCCGCCGGGGTCCCGGCCCGGCTCGTGAACTGCCCGACCGGGGAAGAGCCTGCGCGCAGCATGGACCACACCCTTGCGGATGTGGTCTACGACTACGTCATCTGATCCGCGGATCAGCCGCCGGGGTCGCCGACCCCGGGAGTTCCAGTTCATCGACGGAGCAGACCCTTGGACGAACGCACCCTCCGCAAAATCGAAGGTCACCTTCGCGGCACCTTCGCCAATGCGCGGATCAACGTCGTGCCGCGTCCGCGGCAGAAGGACTCCGCCGAGGTCTATGTCGGCGAGGAGTTCATCGGCGTGGTCTTCGAGGACGAGGACGAGGCCGGCTCGTTCATGTTCGAGATGGCCATCCTCTCCGAAGACCTGCCCTGAGGTCTGGCCGGGCCCGGCGTCCGGTCAGAGGACGCCGAGCATCTCGGCCACCAGCGGGTGCCGGACGATGTCCCGCTCGGCCAACCGCACCACGGCGATGTTCCCGACGGCTTCGAGGCGGTCGGCGACGGGCCCCAGGCCGGACAGCTCCGGCAGGAGGTCGGACTGTGCCGGATCGCCGGTAACCACCATGGTGGAGTGCCAGCCCAGCCGGGTCAGCAGCATCTTGAGCTGGACGTAGGTGCA
>CAIMLY010000191.1 GCA_903842425.1 uncultured Alphaproteobacteria bacterium
CCTCGAACAGCTCTACCGGCTCACACGTCTTGCGCCGCCTGATCTCGACCAGATCCGCAACTGGCCCGATCTCTTTCGGGTCGGCAGCATCAAGGTGATGGACTTCTACAACAGCAATCCGGTCATGCTGAAGCTGTTCTTTGGTAGTGCAATTTCCCCAGATATCCGCCACCGCGACGCCGTCTACGTCGAGGCCCTGTCGGCGAGTGGCTATGACTGGATGAACACCTTCTTTGAGATGCCCTACGTCCCCGATGCGGAACGCAAGTTCTCGGTTGTCTGGTCGATCTTCGACGGCGTCACCAAGACCTCGTTCGAACGGCATGGCAGGATGACCATGGAGTTCCACCGGGAGCAGATGGAAGCGATCATCGGCTATTGCCGGACCTTCCTTCCCGAGGTCATTCCCCTCCGCTCCCCGGAGACGCGGGCGACGGCGCCGGGCCTGCCAGGGCGCTGAACACCCCCTCCGACATCTGGCCGCTGCTCACCTTCTCCCGACCGGGCGGGACACGCTAGGTGGCTCCCGGGCTTGGGGCGAATTCCGTCCGCAACAGCCGCCCTGGAGGAACACCGGATGACCCGGACGCTGGAGTCGCTGTCAAACACCTCTTCCGTCGAAGAGGTCGTGGCCGTTCTGGAAAGGGACGGCGTGGTCGTGATCCGGGATTTTCTCGCGCCGGGGACACTGGAGGGTCTCCGCACGGACCTCATCCCGCGACTTGAGCAGACGTCGACGGGCAGGGATGGATTCTCCGGCGACCGGACACGACGGATGGGCGCGCTGTTCGGGCATTCCCGCCATTGCGCCGAGATCGTGACCAATCCCCTCTACCTGGAGGCGGCCCGCCATTTCCTGGTCCGCTCGCACGAGGTCTGGATCGGTGACCACAGGGTGCCCCTGGCCCCGGACGTACGCATCGGCGTTACCCAGGCGATCCAGATCGGGCCAGGCCAGGGCGGCCAGGTGATCCACAGGGACGACAACGCATTCCTCTGGCGCCACCCCACCCATGGCCGCGAGGGTCGGGTGCAGATCATGGTGGCCCTGACGGACTTCACCGAGGCCAACGGAGGGACGCGGGTCATTCCCGGAAGCCATCTCTGGGACGACGAGCGTAAACCCCTCGCGTCCGAGGTCGTCGCCGCTGAAATGCCTGCAGGCTCGGCTATGATTTTCCTGGGCTCCCTCTACCACGCCGGCGGGGAGAACCGGACGGCGGACGAATTCAGGACCGGCCTGACCATCGCCCTCGACGCCTCCAATGTGCGCCAGGAAGAGAACATGTATCTCGCCCTCACCCCTGAACTCGTCGCCAGCTATCCAGAGCAGGTCCAGCGCCTGCTCGGCTGGTCAGCGGGATCCAACGCCATGGGCTGGGTCGAAATCGACGGGCAGATGGCGGATCCGATCGTGCTCCTCGGCAACCCTGCCGACCGCCAGGTCATGTCGGTGACCCAAAAGAACCACGAGTTGAAGGTCGAGTGAGCCGACTGAAGCGGCCCAGATTCGATAAGTATCGAATCTGATTGCGACCCTGCCAAGATTGGATAACTATCGACTTTGCCGGACTCGGACCGGCGCGTGTCCAGAGGGCGCGCGACGGCGCCGGGTACGGGAAACAATCGGGTCCTGGGCCGACAAATCCTTGGAACAGCGCTTCAGCCCGGATGCACAGAAGGGGGAATTCATGCGGAAGATTGATCTGCTTGCGGCGACAGGACTTGGCGGCGTGCTCACGCTCGGCGTCGTTGGCGCGGCCTTCGCCCAGCCGGCGCAAGGCGCCGCTACAGTCGACGAAGTGATCGTCACAGCGACCCGGAGGGCGCAGGACGTCACCACCATTCCCTACAACATCTCCGCAGTGGGCGCGGACCAACTGGAGCGGTCGGGCGTCAAGAGCTTCGAAGCGCTGACGGCGCAGGTCCCGAACCTGAGCCTGAATTCCGTGGGCAACCGGGCCGTGGCCGCCCAGCGGCCCGTCATTCGTGGGCTGAACGCCTCGGCTGGCAACAGGCCGGGCCAAGCCCAGGAACAGGCGCCGGTCGCGAGCTACCTAGGCAATGTACCCTCCCCGGCAGGCCTGTTCCCGATCGAGGATGTGGAGCGCGTCGAGGTTCTCCGGGGTCCCCAGGGAACCCTGTACGGCGCGGGCGCCCTCGGCGGTGCGGTGCGGATCATCCCCACGGATCCGCGGCTGGGCGCCTTTGAGGGAGAGGTCGCGGTGACCGGCGGCGTCCTGAGCCATTCCGACGAGACCGACTACGGCGTGAGCGGCGCCGTCAACATCCCCCTCGGGGAAACGCTCGCCCTGCGGGCGTCGGGAGCCCAGAGCCGCGAAGCAGGCTTCATCGACAAAATCGGCGTCTTTGTGCGGGAGGGCAATCACCTCTCACAGCCCAAGCTGGCGATACCGGGCAATGTCGCCAATAGCCCGGCGATCCTGCGGACGGTGAAGGACGCCAACTGGGGCCGGACGAGCAGCGCCCGTCTGGCCCTCAAGTGGACGCCCACCGACGCCCTCGACGTGGTCCTCGCCTACAACCTGGCGGAGCACAGGGGCGAGGGCGGACCGGTCGACAATCCCGGGTACGGCGGGGGGCCAGATCCACTCGATCCCAGGCTGACCTATCCGGCACTGGACGAGTACGAGGTGGTCCTGCGTGGCGATGAGCCCTACAAGCGCGGTTCCCAGCTGGGCAGCCTCGACGTCAGCTTCGACGCTGGCTTCGCAACCCTCTCGTCGACGACGAGCTACATGGAGACGAATGGCCAGAACGTCCTGGACGGCACCTACGGCACGTTGAGCCTGCCGGCCGCCTACCGGCCCTACTACACGGGTGATCCGGCCAATCCCCGGTTCGCCTCTATCCAGGACTTCGTGGACGAGAGCGAGGTGTTCACGCAGGAAGTCCGAGCGGTCTCGAACCTGGATGGCCCCCTCCAGTATGTCGTCGGGGCCTTCTACCAACGCGAGACCCGTTCAGACACCTGGTACATCTACATCCCCGGGACGCCCGCCCAGGCGCAGGCCAGCGGGGGCCTGCCGGTCTATGCTGGACCGGGCGACCAGTCCCTTGATCTCGCTGGTGACAACACCTTCACGGACAGCGCCGTCTTCGGCGAACTCTCCTGGGAGATCTCGGACGCCTGGCAGGTCACGGTCGGAGCCCGCCTGTTCCGCCAGACGTTTGAGCGCGCGATCGACTTCAAGGTTCCCCTGTTCGGGATATTCGCCACCAACAGCAATAAGACCGAGGTGAGCGACGCCATCTTCAAGGTGAACACTTCCTACGAGTGGCGCGAAGGCCAGCAGGTCTACGCGACCTTTTCTCAGGGGTTCCGCCGCGGCGGCGCCAACTCCTTCGCCACGGCAGGCATCGTCGGCGAGCCCGCGTCCCTGCTGGACTACGAGCCGGACACGGTCGACAACTTTGAGGTCGGCGTGAAGGGCCGGCTGGACAACGGCTTCCGGTACACGGCCGATATCTTCATCGACAACTGGGACAAGCCTCAGATCGGCATCTTCACGCCCGTCAACGTCTGGCCCGTCGTGGTGAATGGCAAGAAGGCGCAGTCCAAGGGCTTCGAGGCTGAGCTCAGCGGCGCATTGACCGAGGATCTCGACTTTGTCTTCGGATACGCCTACGCGGACGCCAAGCTGACCGAGGACTTCTGCCTTCCGGTGGGCAATGGCGGCGGCGGCTTCATTCCCTGCGGCGTGCAGGGAAAGGACGGCGCACGGCTGCCGGGCTCGCCGAAGCACAGCGCGACGGCCAACCTGGTCTATGGCCGGGAACTGGCGAACGGCGATGACATCGAGCTCGCCTTCAACGCCAACTACCGAGGGGACATGTACATGAGCCTGCCTGCGGTCGGCGTCGCCAACCCCAAGCTCCCCGGCTTCTGGACCCTGAACGCCAGCGCCGCCTGGACGCGTGGCCCCTGGGAGGCCTCGGTCTACGCCCGAAACCTCCTCGACGAACGGAACGTGCTGGCCGTGAACCTCCGGGACTCGACCTTCCTTGGGACGCTGGACGACCTGACGAACGTCACCCGTCCCCGCGCCGTCGGCGCGCAGCTGCGCTACCGCTGGTAGGACATCAGGCGGCCGGGTCGCGGCCGCCGGGATCCGAGAGGGCTGCAAGCCGTTCCTGGATCTCGGCGGTCTGCGCCGGCCCGAGGCGGTATCCGATGACGGACAGTCCGCCGAGAAGAACAAAACCGATGGGCCCCAGCAGGTAGGCCCACGAAAGCCCGGCGAGGGCTCCGGGGGCGTTCGCTCCCCCGATGGCCGGGTCGTAGCCGACCCGCGCCATGAGGTTGAACGTCAGGCCGATTGCGACTGCGGCTGCAAGCTTCGGCGCCAGGGTGATCAGGGCGAAGAGGAGGGCGGCGCGTTCCCGGCGCTGCTCCAGTCGGATCTGGTCGGCGACGTCCGCGGTCATCGACCGAAGCAGGACATGGAAGCCCGCATACAGGAAGCCCGTGCAAATGACCGGGAGGCAAGCGAGCAGCTTGGCCTCGCGGGGCACCAGCAAGAGGCTGCCCAACGCCAGGGCGTAGGCGGCGGCGGCCAACAGCACTGTCCTGTGCTTGCTCCACTTCATGGACAGCCGGCCAAGGGCCGGGGCGCCGAGAAGCCCGACTCCGAGGGCGGCGATCAGGAGCAGTGAGCCTTCCGAAACCGAAAACCCGCGGCCATCCGTGAAGTAGAAGAGGAACAGGGCGCCCTCCCAGGCGGTTCCAAGGCTGAACAGCAGCATGGCCAGAACGATCCGCCCCATGCTGGGATGAAGGACAAGCTCGAGATAGTCCCCCGCCCGCACCTTCTGGCCTGGGGGCGCATCGGCGACCTGCTCCGGGGTTCGCATGACGGCTGCGCTGATGGCGAGGGGAATGGCCGCGAGGATGAACCAGCCCATCTCAGCCAACCCCATGCCGGTTCCACCCATCGCCGTGGCCACAAGCGGGGTCACGAAGACAAGGGTCATGCCGGCGACGCCCATTGCGCCGATGACGCCGAACATGTGGGAGCGCGCATGGTAGGAAGGCGCGAGCGCCGCCGCCCATGCGGAATGCGCGAGGGTGACCATGGAGGTCCCGAGGTACATCACCAGGAGCCAGGCCATGACATAGGGAACGCCGATCCCCTTCCCCGCCATGAAGAGCATGTAGATGGCCGCCATGGTGACCGGACCACCGAGCAACAGCCACACGCGATAGCGCCCCCAGCGCGTCCGCGTGCGGTCCATTGCGAGTCCCAGGAGGGGATCGAAGGGCAGGTCGATCAGCCGCACGAGGGCGAAGGCGGCGCCGACCGCTGCAAGGTCCATTCCCAGGCTCCGGGCGTAATGCTGGGGCAGGTAGACGGAGACAGCCATGGCGATGGCCTGGAGGGGAAAGGCAACGGCGGCGAAGAGCCAGACCTGGAAGGCGGAGAGCCCGCGCCCCTCGACGTTCGGATCGGCTGTGCTCACCCCTGTCCCCCCGGAAGCGGCCGGATGGACCGCCGCGGGCCCGTCCTATCGGCTTTCGCTACAAGGGTTTGCAGGCCCGTCGGCGCCGAACAGGTGCTTTCCGGCCAATCACGACCGGGAGGGATCACAGGTCTACTCCCTGACGCTCAAGGGACCTGACCAGGGGGTCAAGCCTCTGACCATAGCGTCGCCAGAGGCCAGAGGAGTCCCCGTAGATGCCGCCGCGCACCTGCGCCGCGCTCGCGGTCAGCGAGGGGGCCGTATTCCTTGAGAGGTCGAGGGCGGCGTCGGTCCAGTCCAGGCCGCAGCGGTCCGCAAGGCCGGCCGCCGCCTCTGCGGGGGACGCCACGAGGGCCTCATAGTCCAAGTCGATCATCCGGCCGGGGTGTCGCCTTGACCAGTGGTCCATGAGCCGGGAGTAGGCGGCGTAGTAACGGGCGAGGTCATCGAAGTCATAGCTGAAGGGATAACCCTCACCGAACAGGGTCCGGAACATGGCGAAGCAGCTATCGACCGGATGGCGCCGCACCCTGACAATCGCCGCACCCGGGAGGGCCTGCGCGATGGCCCCGACGTAGAGGTAGTTCAAGGGCAGCTTCTCGATGATCCTGGCGGCGTCGACGCCGTCCGAAGCAAGGGCGTCATAGCGTCGCCCCACTTCAGCAGAATCCGCGCGAGCGCAGCGGTCGAAGACATCGCCGGGCCCCGGCGCCGCACTGGCCAGAAGCGCCGTCGACAGGTTGTTGGTCTCGCCATTGGAGACCACCCCCGGCAGGCCCCCCAGGATGCGTTCCGTCAGGGTGGTTCCAGACCGCGGGAGGCCAATGATGAAGATGTGCCGTGATCCCATCCCGGCCGATCCAGGTTCCGGACCTGGCGCTACCGGGTAAACCTCCCGGATCCGCGCCATCTTCAGTTCATCCTCGGCGACGTCGTAGGCGAGGTTTCGGCGTCGCACCCGGGCCCCGAGGGCGAAGGCCTCCAGCGCGCCGTCCAACTCGCCGAGGTCCTGAAGCTCCTTGCCCAGGGCGTAGGCCGCGAACATGGCGAGCTGGTCATTCGGGCCGGATCCCAGGACCTTCCTGAGGGCGTCGACATTGCTCGCTCCCGGCCGGGCCCTGACCAGCTCTGAGCGAAGAAGGAGGGCGGGGGCCATTCCCGGGTCGAGCCTGAGCGCCCTTTCGCAGGCCTCCGCCGCCGCAGAGAGTCGGCCGAGCGTGCGTTGGCTCGCGGCAAGGTTGTACCAAAGCCGGGCGTCCTGAGGCTGGTCGGCGACAGCCCTGGCGTAGAGGGCGTGGGACTGCTCATGGCGGTCTAGCCGCCGGGCGTAGAAGGCCAGCCCCTCGATCGATGGCGCCAAGGCGCCGTAGCGCGACGTCCAAGCCTCGAAGGCTCGGCCGGCCTCGGCTCGTCGTCCTTCGCTGAGGAGCAGGTCGAGATAGAGTGCGTGCGCCTCCGTGAAGTGAAGGAGGGGTTCAAGGCGGGGCGCAAGCCGGGCGAGAGCCGCCTCACGCCTTCCGCCTACGGCGAGGTCGCGAGCCTCCGCAAGCCAGGCCGGCTCCCTGCTCACCGCGCCGCCTCAACCGCAATCACGAGCTTCATGACCGGCCCACCCTAGGCTCGGATCCCGATAGATGTCGACTCAGGAGCCAGGCTGGGTCCCGTCGATGCGCCGTCAGGCGGCCTGTCCGGCTACCCTGGAAACCCGACGCATCTGCAGCCGGAAGGCGTGGGGTGACACGCCGAGCCAGCGGCGGAAGGCATGCCGGAAGTTGGTGGTCTCCGTGTAGCCGAGGCGGGCGGCGATCTCGTCAACAGTCAGGTTCGACTGCGCCAGGGCGGTCTCCGCGCGCTCCCGTCGCACTTCCTGGAGGAGCTCGCTGTAAGAGGTATCCTGAGCCTGCAGCCTCCTACGAAGCGTGCGCTCCGAGACCGCAAGTCGCCGGGCGACCTCCCCAAGGGTCGGCACGTGGTCAGAAAGGGCCTCGAACTGGCGACGGACCTCGCGGGCCAGGTCGCCGTCCCGTGCCGCTGGACGCAGGCGTGATCCGGGGTTTCCGTCATCGCGGAAGGAAGGGGGGGTATTAAGGCGCATTCCCACTAAACCCGGTAAAAATCGACTATTGAAGTCTTGGAGCCGGTCAGTCGGCCTGTCAAGTTTGGTCTGTGGGCCGACATTGGCCGCGCCGCACCTGCCCGATGCGTAATCGCGAGCCTAGCCTGGTCTCGTCCTTCGGGACCCGGAGCAGAATGAGGGAGGATAGGCATGGCCGATACAGGTGAGAAGGTCAGGGCCCGGCTCGAGGCCGTGCCCTTCGGAGCGCCCGCCGCGGAAATGAAGCGCATCTTCGACCGCGATGGCGCCGTCATCCTTGAGGGCGTTCTGAGCTCCGAGCAGGTCGCCCAGGTGAACGCCGACCTCGAACCCGCCATGCAGGCCCGTCGGGCAGGCACCGACAAGGAGGACGAATTCCTCCGTGACTTCTTCGGGTCGAGGACCAAGCGGGTGACCAATGTGGTCACCCTCAGCCCCCTCCTCCAGGAGGCGCTTTTCGCCAATCCGGTGACCATGGACTATGTCCGGGCCGTCTATGCCGGGGTCAGCGACACCTTCTGGCTGAACACCTGCCAGGTCATCGAGATCCTGCCGGGCGAGAAGGCCCAGGTCCTGCACCGGGACCTCGGCAACTACCCGATCTTCTACCAGTATGGCCCCACCGGGCCCGAGGTGATGGTGAACATGATCGTCGCGCTGATGGATGTCACCGATGAGGCGGGTGCGACCCGGGTCATCCCTGGCAGCCACCTCTGGGAGTTCGACCAGGAGGGCTCCCCCGAGATGACCATTCCGGCCGAACTCAAGGCCGGCTCGGCGGTCTTCTATAGCGGCAAGCTGGTCCACGGCGGCGGCGCAAACCGGACCCGGGACGTCAATCGCCGGGTCATCGCCGTCCCCTACAACCCAGGGTTCCTGGTCCCGGAGGAAGCCTATCCCTTCATCGTCCCGCTCGAGGAGGTGAAGAAGATGTCACCGCAGATGCAGCAGTTGATCGGCTTCCGCTCCTTCCACCAGATGGAGCCGCGAGGCGGTAGCCTGTGGCAGCACAACTACGAGGAAATCGCCGACCACCTCGGCCTCGA
>CAIMLY010000192.1 GCA_903842425.1 uncultured Alphaproteobacteria bacterium
ACTTCACCACCCAGTCCGCCCGCGCAAAAAGCGCGACGAAGGAGAAGGTCTCCGGCGTGATGGCGGCGGGCTCCATGGTCTCTCCCGGTCGTGTCCTGTCAGGCCCAGTTCGTGGATCGCGGCCCCTGATGACGCAGGAGCATGGCGAAGATTGGGCCGCACCTAACCGAAGAGGGGCGCCAGTTTGGTTAACATCAGCTTCGAAGGCCGGACCGGGCGACCGGAAAGGTCGATGCAGGCGGCCTCCACGACGGCCTCGCAGAGCCGCTCCTCGCCCCGCCGGATGTGCTGGCGGAAGAACAGCCGCGGGCCGCGTATCCGTTCATAGAGGGTGCGGACTTCCAGCGCGTCGTCGATCCGCGCCGGCCGACGGAAGTCGATCTCCATCCGTACGACCGTGAAGGCCGTCGGGCGGTCGCCGTCGAGGAGGTCGGTGTGAGACACCCCCGCCGCCCGCAGGGCGTCGCTGCGGCCCCGCTCGAAATAGCGCAGGTAATTGGCGTGGTAGACGACGCCGGTGAAGTCGGTGTCCTCGTAGTAGATGCGGAACGGCAGGATGTGCTCGCGCCCCTCGTACCGCCCGCTGGTCGGGATGTCGCGGTCGTCAGCCGGCATCCCCGTCTCCTTCGAATAGCCCGGCCTGTCCGGCTGGAGGCGGCGAGGGCGGCGGGGTCAGGCCGAGGTGCTCGTAGGCCCGGGCGCAGGCGACCCGCCCCCGGGGCGTGCGCTGGATGAAGCCCTGCTGGAGCAGGTAGGGCTCGATGACGTCCTCGACCGCGTCCCGGGCCTCGGCGATGGCGTAGGCCAGGGTTTCCAGCCCGGCCGGGCCGCCGGCATAGTTCTCGATCAGGGCCTTGAGATAGCGGCGGTCCAGGCTGTCCAGGCCGGCGGGGTCCACCTCCAGCCGGGCCAGGGCCCGGGCGGCGGCGGCCTTGTCGATGGCGGCGGCGCCCTCGGCCTCGGCGAAGTCTCGCACCCGCCTCAGCAGACGCCCGGCCACCCGCGGCGTGCCCCGGGCCCGGGCGGCGATCTCGCCGGCGCCGTCCTCGGTCAGGTTCAGGCCCAGCCGCCCCGCCGCGTGGGCGAGGACCTTCCTCAACTCGTCGGCGGAGTAGAACTCCAGCCGGATCGGGATGCCGAACCGGTCCCGCAGGGGGGTGGCCAGCATCCCGGCCCGGGTGGTCGCCGCCACGAGTGTAAAGGGGGACAGGTCGATGCGGATCGACCGGGCGGCCGGGCCCTCGCCGATCATCAGGTCAAGGACGTGGTCCTCCATGGCGGGATAGAGGATTTCCTCCACCGGCGCGGCCAGGCGGTGGATCTCGTCGATGAAGAGGACGTCCCGGGGCTCCAGGTTGGTCAGGATGGCCGCCAGGTCGCCGGCCTTGGCCAGGACCGGCCCTGAGGTGGCGCGGAAGTTCACCCCCAGCTCCCGGGCGATGATCTGGGCCAGGGTGGTCTTGCCCAGGCCCGGCGGGCCGAAGAGCAGGACGTGGTCCATGGCCTCGCCCCGGCCGCGGGCGGCGTCGATGAAGATGGAGAGGTTCGACTTGGCGGCCGCCTGGCCGACGAACTCGGACAGGGTCTGGGGCCGCAGGGCCCGGTCGCCGGGCTCTGGCGGCCCGGGTTCGCCGGAGACCAGCCGGGTCACCGGCCCATCTCCTTCAGCCCGGCCCGGACAAGGTCGGAGACTCCGGCGTCAGGACCCAGGGCGGCGGCGGCCTGATCCACGAAGCGGCGGGCCTGCATCTCGGCCACGCCCAGGCCCATGAGGGCGGCGACGGCCTCGCCTGCGGCGGAGACCGGGGCGGGCCCGGGCGCCGGGGCGGCCGCAACGCCGGCGGCGCTGAAGCCCGCGGCGCCGATGGGCTTGCCCTTCAGCTCCACCAGGATGCGCTGGGCGAGCTTTGGGCCCACCCCGCTGGCGCGCCCGACCTGGGCCTTGTCCTCCCGGGCCACGGCCTCGGCGAGGGCGGCGGGGGGCAGGACGTCCAGCACGGCCAGGGCCGCCTTGGGGCCGACCCCCTGCACGGACTGGAG
>CAIMLY010000193.1 GCA_903842425.1 uncultured Alphaproteobacteria bacterium
CCGGGCGCTGTCGGCGGTGACTTCCCTGCCGATCACGGACACCGCCTGGGCCATGCCCGTGCCCGTGTTGGAGACCAGCTGCTTCAAGAGGTCGTTGGAGTAGAGCTGCTGCTGCACCCCCGTCATCTGCACCAGCTGCTGGGTGAACTGGTTGGAGTCCAGCGGCGAGAGCGGGTCCTGGTTCTGGATCTGCGTGGTGAGCAGCTTCAGGAAGGTGTCGTAGCTGCTGGCGAGCTGGGCCTTGCCCAGGGCGCCGATGTCCTGGGTCGAGCCGGTGGCGGAGGTCGCGGAGGTGACGGCCATGGGTTCAGATCCTGATGTCGACGCCCGTGCGGGCGGAGATGCGACGCCCGGTCAGGGCGTCGGCGAGGTCGGTCCGCCCCTCACGGGGAAGTTCGGGCTCGGGGGCGTGTGAAGACGGGCGCCGGTCGTCCCGGGCGTCGGTCCAGGCGGGGCTCCGGCCCTGGGAGCGGTCGCCCGCGACGTCGAAGGAGACGCCCCCGGAGAGGTTGAAGCCGGCGGTCTCCAGGCTCTTCTGGAGTTCGTCCGCTCGGCGTCCGAGTTCGCTTGCGGCGTGCGCGTTCTCGAAGGTGAAGGCGGCGCGGACGCCACCCGAGGCGCTGATCTCCAGGCGGACATCCACCCGCCCCAGGTCGCCGGGATTCAGTTCCAGGTTGAAGCGGGTGGTCCCGTCATCTAGCCGGCGGGCCATCTGCGCGGCCAGGGAGGCCAGCGTCTCGACGCTGGCGCGGACAGGCGCCGGGGGCGCCTCGGGGGATTCGGCGCGCACCTGTGCGGACCCGGCCGGCGCGGCCGCAGGGAGCGCCGCTTCCGGGCCTGCGGGCCGGCTGAGGTCCTCCTCCGGCTCCGGGACCGCGCCACCGCCGCCGCTACTGGCGGCGAGGACCGTTGCGCGCGACGGAGGGGCCGTCGGATCGACGGGGCGGGCGGGAATGGCCCCGCCGGCCTGCGCCGGCGCGGGCGCGTCCCCGCCCTCGGTCCCTTCGGCCTCGCGGGTGACGGCCCTGTCCGCCCTGGGGGCGCCGCCGACCCGCTTCTCCTCCGGGGCGCGGGCTTCAGCCGGCGCAGGAGGGCTCGCAGCCTGGACCTGGGCCTGGGGCGGGGTCTGGAGCGGGGTCTGGGGCGGGCGGGCGACCTCGGCGGTCCGGGAGGCGGAAACAGGCGCCTCCGGCTCCCCGGCGGGGGCAGGACCGGGGGCAGTCGTCGTCTCGGTAACCGGCCTTGCGGTCCCGTCCGGGACCATCTGCCCGGTCACCCGGATCACTCCGGCGGTCAGGGCGAGGGATTCCGCGCCCCGTGGCGGAGCCTGGGCGGCTGTCCCGGGTTGCGGGCGGTCGGAGACGACGTCGCCCGAGGGTGGGGTCTGCGGCGCCCCGGACCCGGCGGAGATTGACGGATCCACCGGACGGCCGGCCGTGGAGTCCAGCGAAGCCGGCGTCTCCCGGGACAGCATGCCGGCCGGGATTTCCAGCGCGGCGACCTGCGATGGGGCGGCAGGCGGGGCGTCCTTGAGGACGGTCTGTCCCCGCGCCGGAGAAGGCGCCGGAGAAGGCGAAGGACGGAGTGGCGGCTCGGACGGGGGCGGTCCGCCATGGGCCGCGACGGGCGTTCGCATCCCGGCGTCGTCCGATCGGACCGGCGCCGGCAACAGGCTGGGCGGCGGCGTCAGGAGGGCCGCCTGTTCCAGGGGAAGGCGGTCTCCGGACCGACCTGCATCCAGCTCCGTTTTGGCCAGGATGTCCTCATCGTCCGGCCCGGGCGCTGCAGGGATCACGTCTAGGACGGGGTTCCGGGACGTCTCCGCGCTTACGACCGCGACCGGGCTCGCCTCGGGCAGGGGGGCCAGGGACATCTTCATGACGTCGACCCGACTGGCGGGTTCGACAGGCGACCGGCGGCCGGCCGCCGCCAGGCCCAGGGGCGCCTCGAGGCCTGCCCCGGCGCCAGCAGGCGCACCGCCCTCCGGCCCTGGCCCGACCTGCAGGGCCCCGGCCAGGCTTCCGAGCAGGGCGGCGAAGTCCCCGCCCTCCGGCGCATCGCCGGCAGGAGAGGGGGCCGCCGCCGGGAACGGGCCGGGCGCGACAGGAGCAAGGATCTGGGCGGCGTCGAGACTCAAGGCGAGGAACCAGGCCGGGTTGACCCTCCGGCGAAGGGGCGCCTGCTGCGCCACATGAGTTCGATTCCCGCGTCGCAACCTTCGCGCCAACTTTCCGAGGCAGGCGCAAGCTACGGAAAACACGAGAGAAAAATCAGTTCCGAGAGGAGAAACCCAGGGGGTGGGTGCGGATTTTGCCGGGCGCAATCGGGTCCTGAAGGTCGACTCCTGCCGCCCTGCCGGGAGGGCGTGCGCGTCTCGGGTGGGGCCTGTCCGGGCCTCGACTCCGGGAATGGCCCACCTCTTGCGACCCCAGGGATATCTCAAAGCGGACGCAGAACTCGCCGCGTTGAAATGAAAGGATTTTTTCGGAGGCCTCGCGCAGGCGCTACCTATTGAGCCCGGCAGAAATCGCCGGGACTGCGCAAGGGTTGCCGGTTGAGAGGGACCATTCCCGTGTCGCTGACCTCTGTGCTGAGCAACGCCTCCTCCGGCCTGATCGCCGCCCAGGCGGGACTGCGGACCGCCTCTGACAACATCGCCAACGTCAACACGCCCGGCTATGTCCGCAAGGCGATCGACCAGACGCACCGGATCATCGGCGGGGTCGGCGCCGGTACCGAGGTCAGCGGCGTCCGGCGCATTGTCGACCAGTTCCTGGTGTCGGCGGGCCTTTCGGCCAACTCCACCTCAAGCCGCTGGGAACTGGTGGCGAGCAGCCTCGACAACGCCCAGAGCCTGTTTGGGGACCCGACCTCCGACCCGGGTACTTCGCCTCCCTGGACCGGGTCTGGACCACCTTCGAGGCGGCGGCCCAGAACCCGACCTCCGGTATCCTGCGCTCCCAGTCGGTCTCCGCGGTCGAGGACTTCTTCAACCAGACCGGCCGGATCAACGACCAGCTGCGGCGCATGGTGGAGACCGCAGATTCCCGGGCGGTCAACACGACCCAGGACATCAATGACCTTCTCAGCCAGATCGCCCGCCTGAACACCGACATCAGCCGGGCCTCGGTGGGCTCGGGCGACGCCACCGGCGCCGAGAATGTCCAGGCCGGCCTGATCGACAAGCTCTCAACCCTCCTGGACATCCAGGTGGCGTCACGATCAGCGGGCGGGGTCACCATCCGGTCGTCGGAGGGCTTCGAGCTGGTCGGGGACAGCCCGGCCACCCTGGTCTACAAGTCCTCGGACTCCACCCCGGGCTATCTTGCGGTCCAGTACTCGACCGGCTCCGAGCAGCCGATCACGGTGACCGGCGGCGAGATGCGCGCCCTCCTGGACCTGAGGGACGGAAGCCTTCCCGGTCTCATGGAGCAACTGGGCGAGTTCTCCGCCCGGGCGGCGGAACGCCTCAACGCGGCTCACAACGCCTCGACTTCCTCGCCCGCCCGCACGACCTTGGAGGGCCGGGACACGGGGCTCGACCTTCCGACGGCGGTCGGCGGCTTCACGGGCTCGGCGACCCTTGCGGTCGCCAGCCCCGCCGGGGTCATCCAGCGCCGGGTGGACATCGACTTCGACGCCGGCACGATGAGCGTCGACGGTGGGGCCGCCTCGGGATTCACGCCCGCCAACTTCCTCGCCAGCCTCAACACCGCCCTGGGCGCCTTCGGGACGGCGACCTTCACGAACCGGGCCCTGACCCTGAACGCCGCCACGCCGAACGGCCTGGCCGTCGACGAGGGAACCTCCCAGAAGGCCGGACGGGGATTCTCGCACTTCTTCGGCCTCAACGACCTGGTCCGCAGCTCCGGACAGACGATCTATGAGACCGGCCTGACGGCTTCGGACCCGCACGGCTTCACCGCAGGCGAGACCCTCACCCTGCGCATGACCCAGTCCGACGGCCGGCCGATCCGGGACGTCACCGTAGCCGTCCCCGCCGCCGCGACCATGCAGGACCTGCTCAATGCCCTGAATGCGAACACGACGGGCGTGGGCCTGGTGGGCGCCTTCTCCCTCGACTCGAAGGGGCAGGTCGCCTTCTCGCCCAGCACCAACCCGCCCGTCTCCCTGTCGATCGTGTCCGACCTGACAAACCGGGGCGCAGGCGGACCCTCGGCCAGCGCCCTGTTCGGCATCGGGGTCACGGAACGGACCTCCCGGGCCGACCGGCTCGCGGTCGACCCCAAGATCGTCCAGGACCCCAACAAGCTGGCCCTCTCCCGGCTGGACCTCTCCGTGGCGGCCGGCCAACCCGCCATCCGGCCCGGCGACGGATCCGGGGCTCGCGCCCTGGCGGCGGCGGGCGAGCAGCCCACCGGCTTCGACGCAGTCGGGACCCTGGGGTCCCTGACCCTGTCCCTCAGCGATTACGCCGCCCAGTTCAGCGCCGCCGTCGGCCGGCAGGCCGAGTCCGCCGAGAGCCGACGGCTCACCACCCAGGCGGTTTCCACCGAGGTCGCCACCCGCAGGCAGTCCGTGGAAGGCGTGAACATCGACGAGGAGCTTGTCCGGCTCACCACCTACCAACAGGCGTTCAACGCCTCGGCCCGCATGATCCAGGCGGCCAAGGAACTGTTCGACGTCCTGACCAACATCATCTGAGGCGCCCCTGAATGACCCGGGTATCCACCAGCGGAAACTACAGTTCAGTCCTGACCAACCTCATGTCGGCCCAGCAGCGGCAGGTGGAGTCGGGCGACCAGCTCAGCTCGGGCAAGGTCGGCACGGACCTGAAGGCCTATTCGCGAAATGCGCAGGTCCTGACCGCCATGCAGACCCTCAACACCCGTCTGTCGGCCTTCAATGAGCAGAACGCCTTCACGGCGAACCGGCTTGAGATGCAGGACCTGGCGCTCAACAGGGCCGCAGACGCCGCGGTCAAGACACGGGACGCCCTCGCCAACGCCCTCGCCTCGGATCGAGCGGAAGCCCTGATGACCGAGCTCGGCGGCCAGTTCGCCAACGCCGTGGGCGCCCTGAATGCGCGGCATGCCGGCAAGTACCTCTTCGCCGGCGGACAGGTGGACACGCCGCCGGTCTCCGCACGGCAGCTCTCCGACCTGACGGCCTCTCCCACCGCCGTGGCGGACTCCTTCCACAATGACGACTACCTGGACAAGGCGCGGGTGGATGAGACGACCACCCTGGAGGTCGGCCAACTCGCCGACGACCTGGGGACCCCGATGTTCAACGCCTTCCGGGACCTCCAGGCCTTCCAGGAGGGCGTCGACGGGCCCTTCACCGGCAAGCTGACCGCCGCCCAGCGGACCTTCCTGCAGGGCCAGATCGCCATCTGGGAAACGGTCCAGAGCGACCTCGTGACCGCCGCGGCCCGCAATGGGACGGTGCAGGGCCAACTGGACGCCGTGAAGAAGGGGCTCACGGCGAGGCAGAGCACGGTGGAGGGCATGATCGGCGATGTCTCCAATGTCGACATGGCCAAGGCCGCCACCGCCCTGACCCAGGCCCAGCAGGCGGTCCAGGCCTCCTCCCAGGTCTTCCTGTCGCTGAAGAACACCTCGCTGCTGAACTTCTTCCAGTAGGCCCGGCTCGCAAAAGCCGGAGACCGGGACTAGATAGGCGCCATGACAAGGGCCGCCCTTTCAGATCGCCTGATCGAAGACACCCGCCGGGCGGTGGGGCTGTCCGCCGGCGCGCGCGTGCTGGCCGCCATGTCCGGAGGCGTCGACTCCACGGTGACCGCCGCCCTTCTGGCCCGGGCGGGATACGACGTCGTGGGCGTGACCCTCCAGCTCTACGACCATGGCGCCGCCATCCAGCGGAAGGGCGCCTGCTGCGCCGGCCAGGACATCCACGACGCCCGCACCGCCGCAGAGTCCCTGGGCATCCCGCACTACGTCCTCGACTACGAGAGCCGGTTCCGCCAGCAGGTCATCGACGACTTCGCGGACGCCTACCTGCGCGGCGAGACCCCCGTGCCCTGCATTCGCTGCAACCAGACCGTGAAGTTCCGCGACCTGGTGGAGACCGCCCGGGACCTTGGCGCGGCGGCCATGGCCACCGGCCACTATGTGCGCCGGGGGGAGGGACCCGCCGGGGCCCAGCTCAGGCGCGCCGTCGACCCGGCCCGCGACCAGTCCTACTTCCTCTTCGCCACCACCCGCGACCAGCTGGACTATCTGAGATTCCCCCTCGGGGACCTGCCCAAGGCCGGGGTGCGGGCCCTGGCCACGGAGCTGGGCCTGGCCGTGGCCGACAAGCCGGACAGCCAGGATATCTGCTTCGTGCCGGAGGGCCGCTACACCACGGTGATCGACCGCCTGCGTCCGCACGGGGCCGAGCCGGGCGACATCGTCCACCTGGATGGCCGGGTCCTTGGCCGCCACGAGGGTGTGACCCGCTACACCATCGGCCAGAGGCGCGGTCTCAGCGTCGCCGTGGGCGATCCGCTCTACGTCGTGGGCATCGATGCGGCGACCCGCAGGGTCCTCGTGGGGCCTTGGGAGTCTCTGGCGACCCGGGCGGTCGCGCTGAAGGAGACCAACTGGCTTGGCGACGAGGCCGGACTCGACTCCGCCTCGGCTGCGGGGCGGCCCGTCCTGGCGCGGGTGCGCTCCACGGCGGAGCCGGTCGCCGCGCGGCTGGGCCTGGAGGCGGGAGAGCCGCGGGTGATCTTCGACGCCCCCGAATACGGGGTCTCTCCCGGCCAGGCCTGCGTCCTCTACGCCCCGGAGGACCCGGATCGGGTCCTCGGCGGCGGCTTCATTGCACAGGCGCTGAAGTAGCGGGCTCCACCGGCCTGGCCACCTCGTTCCTGCGCAGGAAGGGCACGGTCCAGGGCGGGTCGTAGTACCAGGTCACGGCCTCGCCTGAGGCTCGCCATGTCGATCCGGCCAGGGCGGCGTCCAGGGCCTTCTCGTGGCGGGCGACGGCCTCCGCCTTTCCAAGGCCGGAGAACCTCACCACGGCGAAGGTCCGCGCGGGGATCTCGACCAGGCGCACACGGGGATCATTGGGCTGGGGCAGGGTCGCCATCGTGTACTTCGACGGCATGATGAACTGGATCGACCAGGATTCGCCGCCCGCCGGCTTCTGGACGACGGGGGAGGTCATGGCGATGGATTCGCTGCGTCCCGCCCTCGCCTGGACGACCGGCGCCGTCATGGCGATGGACTGGGAGCCGCCGGAGGACTCGCGGCCCTGGACCACCGGCGCCGTCATGGCCACGGAGGTCTTCGCGGTGTTGTCGCCGAAGATGTAGCCGGCCACCCGCCGGAAGCCTTCGTTCCGGGCGGTCTCCACCGGTCCCTCGACAATGGCCTCCGCCGCGATCTGGGGGGCGTAGCGGCGGATCTCGGCTTCACCGACCCGGCCCACGACCTCGTAGGGGGGTTGCTCGGTCCCGGCCCGGATGCCGACAAGCTGGCCTACCCCGGCCAGAAGGGTGATCAGGAACTCACCAACGCCCATGGGTCTTCTCCGATTGCCTGGGTGCAGTATGGGGCGCCCGGTCCCGGAACCCAAATCGGGCCGTTTCCGGCCTCGAGCGGGGCTTGTAGGATGAACCCATGACCCAGACCTCAGATCCCGTCGTCATCGCCGCCCTCGCCCGCACGCCCATGGGCGGCTTCCAGGGCGTCCTGTCCGGCGCCAGGGCCACCGACCTGGGCGCCGCAGCCGTTCGCGCCGCCGTGGAGCGGGCCGGCGTCGCCCCCGGCGCGGTGGAGCAAATCTACATGGGATGCGTCCTCCCCAGCGGACTTGGCCAGGCGCCGGCCCGCCAGGCCGCCCTTGGCGCCGGCCTCGCGGAGTCCTGCCAGGCGACGACCGTGAACAAGATGTGCGGCTCGGGCATGCAGGCCGCCATCCTGGCCCACGACGCCCTGGCGGCCGGCAGCGCCGACATCATCGTGGCCGGCGGCATGGAGAGCATGACCAACGCCCCCTACCTGCTGGCCAGGCACAGGGGCGGCGCCCGCATCGGCCACGACGTCGTGTCGGACTCCATGTACCTCGACGGCCTGGAGGACGCCTACGAGCCGGGCCGGCTCATGGGGTCCTTCGCCGAGGAGACCGCCCGGGCCCACCAGGTCGGCCGCGAGGCCATGGACGCCTACGCCATCCGTTCCCTCGAGCGCGCCCTCGCCGCCCAGGCCTCGGGCGCCTTCGACCGTGAGATGGTCGCCGTGGAGGTCGCCGGCCGGAAGGGAACCGAGCGGATCGACCGGGACGAACAGCCCGGCCGGGCCGATCCCGCCCGGATCCCGACCCTGAAGCCGGCCTTTGCGAGGGACGGGGCGATCACGGCGGCCAACGCCAGCTCGATCTCGGACGGGGCGGCGGCCCTGGTCCTGACCCGGGCCTCGGTGGCGGAGCGGCTGGGCCTCAACCCCGTCGCACGGATCGTCAGCCACGCCGCCCACGCCCAGGAGCCGGCGAACTTCGCGACGGCGCCCGGGCCGGCCATGCGCAGGGCCCTGGAGCGGGCGGGCTGGACCGCGGGTCAGGTGGACCTGTTCGAGGTCAACGAGGCCTTCGCCGTGGTCGCCATGCTGGC
>CAIMLY010000194.1 GCA_903842425.1 uncultured Alphaproteobacteria bacterium
AGACGTCATTGCCGGCGCCGCCGGCCAGGGTGTCGATGCCGCCGGCGCCCACCAGGGTGTCGTTCCCGCCGCCGCCATTGAGGACGTTGTTGGCGGCGTTGCCGGTCAGGCGGTTGGCGGCGGCGTTGCCGGTCAGGGTGAAGGCGACCGTGTTGACCAGGACCCCGTTCTCGACCTCGGCGCCCAGGGTGTAGGATCCCCCTACCGTGGTGATGGCGATGTTGGACGTGTCCGTCCCGCCGCCGGCCGCCTCGACGATCACGTCGACGGCGCTGTCGACGATGTAGAGGTCGTCCCCGGCCCCACCGGACAGGGTGTCCGCCCCGGCTCCGCCCGAAAGGGTATCCGCCCCTCCGCGCCCCTCCAGGAGATTGTCCGCCGCATTGCCAAGCAGGGAGTCCGCGCCCGATCCGCCGATGGCGTTCTCGATCAGGGACCGGGGATCATTGGCGTACTGGTAGGCGTTGTAGACATTGCCCTGGGCGGTCCGTCCGTAGCCGAGACTGGCCGTCTGGGTCGCCGACAGCTGCGAGCTGGCGCCCGGGTTCAGGTCGACCTTGAGGGCGGTGGCGTAGGCGGAGAAGTCGTAGGTGTCCCGCCCCCCGCCGTCCCAGACGGTCATGAAGATGCGATTCCCCGCCGGGGCGCCCTGGGCGGAGCCGTTGATGGTCAGGGCGCCGGTGGTCGGCGACCAGGCATAGACGGTGTCTCCGGACTGGGTGGTGAAGTCCGCCCCGTACATGGCCTGGAGGGCGGCGATGTCGTTCATCATGTAGGTCGTCGGGAAGTCCACCGGCCCGTTGGTGTACCCAGTCATCGGGCCGCCGGGAAAACTCCGGTAGCTCATGATCGTGAATTCAAGGGCGTCACGGGCGACCGGAAGGGCGATGCGCGCCGGACCTGCCGGCTCATGGGGATGCTTCAGGCCAAGGGCGTGGCCGATCTCGTGAAGCATGGTGGCGTAGGCGTAGTTGCCAGGCAGGGCGTTGCGGTAGTCGTACTGCACCCCGAACCAGACATCCCCGCCGACCCCGCCCACACTGGCGATGGGGTAGTAGGCATAGGCCGTTCCCGTCCCCGGATCGGAGGTCTGGCCGATCCGCATGTCGGACGTGTCCGTCCCGTTGTTGACGAACTCGGCGTTGGTGTAGCTGGCGACGAGGGTGAAGGCGTTGATCGCCGCCTGTCGCTGCAAGGCGCTGACCGAGCTGAAATACTGCACGGCCGCCGTGTTGGGGTAGGCCGGATAGTCAGAGGCGGAATCCGGGAAGCTGAAGCTGATCACCCCGGACCACTTGTAGCCTGAGAGAAGTCCGTCGACCTGGGCGTTGCCCGTTGCTCCCTGAGTCGTCTCGACCGCCACGCCCGCACTCCCGCTACACCGGCTTCAGATTCGTGCAGCAGGATCGGGCGACAGGCTTAACAAGCCCGCCCAAGGAAGCCGTAAATTCCTGTTAACCCTCTGATTTCAGGGCTTTATGAAGTCCGCTCGAACCTTTGGGACAACGCCCGCCACGGACAGGAGGCTCTCGACGCAATCCCGGATGGAGTCATCGAGGGGGCGGAACTCCATGCCTGTCACCGCCCGGATCCGGTCGTTCCGCAGGTCGGCGAGGGCCCAGACGGCCCGCAGCTCAGCTTCCCGGGCCTGGACCCTTTCCGGGAAGGGATCGATGACCTCGGGTGTATCGTGACCGATCTCGGGCAGGAGGCGGTCAATGTCGGCGCAGATGTCCTCGACCTTCCGCATGTCGGTGGACCAGGCGATGAAACGCTCGCCATTGGCGACCTCGGTGCTCTCCAGCAGGCCGATGTGGGCCAGGGCGTCGTCACGGACATCGACGGTCATCCAGGGCCGGTAGGCGCCGTTCTGGAAGTACTTGCCCAGCAGCATGGTCTCGATGTTGTGCTGCCATGGACCCATGTCCTTCTGGTGAGCGGACAGGATGGGCCCGACATTGTCCCCCGGGCAGCAGGTGATGGCGTCCCAGCGTCCGCTGGACTCGGCGGCGTCGGCGAAGGCCCGCTCGGCGTGGAGCTTGCCCATGGAATAGCCCTGGCCGCGGTCCGGGGTCCGCTTGGGGTTGGATTCATCGGGATACCGGTCCTCGTAGAACACCGGCCGTCGGGCGACCTCGAAGATGTCGGCCTCGGAAATGACGGCGGCGATCGAGGAGGTCAGGACCACCCGGGTGACCGACCCCGAGGCCTCGACGCTGCGGATGATGTGGTCGCAGACCCGGGCGACATAGGCCTGGTCCTCGTAGGTGCTCACATGGGCGATGTGGGCCACCCCGTGGCAGCCCCGGAAAATCTCGTCGTAGCAGCCGTCCCGGTCCAGGTCGGCAGCGTGCAGCGTCAGTCGACCGGAGGCGTAGCCGGGCATGGCCTTGAGGAAGGCGGTCCGGGTGGGATCGTTCACATCGCGCACGCAGGCCCGCACGCGATACCC
>CAIMLY010000195.1 GCA_903842425.1 uncultured Alphaproteobacteria bacterium
CCTGGGCCTTGAGGGTGGCCTGCTTGAGGCCGAGGCGGTCCAGGGGCGCGCTCAGGCTGAACTGGATCTCGTTCCGCCACCCATCCCCGATGTTGGCGGGGGCGTCGGCGACGAGGTTCCCGAGATAGACCGGCGCCCGGTCGATGACGTCCGTCAGCTCCCACCGGCGGAGGGTCAGGATCGCCACCCCCTGCTTGAGGAACCGCCGCTCCACCGCCACCTCGGCCACCCAGGCCTGCATGGGAGAGAGGTCCGGGTTTCCGGCGACCACCGCCCCGGTCTGGGTGACGCTGTTGTTGGCGACGAAGTCGTCGAAGTTCAGCTGTGTGACCTCGCGCTCCAGGCGCCCCCGGACCTGCAGGTCCTCGAAGGGCGCCCAGGTGGCCGTCAGCCGGGGCTTGGTGAAGGACAGCGACTTCTCCAGCTCCACGTCCCCGGTCGAGGTCACGGTGGAGACCTCCTGGCGGACGCCCAGCTCAAGGGCCAGCTTCGGCGACACCCGCCAGGACGCCAGGCCGAAGGCCTCCCCGCGCCTCTCCTCGACACGCACGTTGGCGGCGGGAAGGGGGATGACCGTGGTGTTGATCCGGAGGCTGGTGGCCGAGTCCAGGGTGTTCAGCGCGCCCTCGACGCCCGCCTCGATGTTGAGGGACGGGCTGGCCGTCCGGCGCAGGTTCAGGCGTCCGACCGTCTCGGAGATATCCTTCGAGTTCAGGAACAGCCGCGACAGGGTGGGGCTGTCGAAGCGGGAATAGTTGTCCGTCTTGTTCCACTGCTGGAAGGCGACCACGTCCATCTGGTTCGCCCCCGCGCGCCGGTTCCAGCGAAGGCCCATCTCGCTCTGGGCCCGGTCCTCAGAGAAGTACTGGTACTCCCGGGAAACCGAGGGAAACACGATGTCGTCGTAGTACTCACTGTCGGCGTCCCCGCCGATGTAGGCGCCGTTGAGCCTCAGGCGGCCGCCGGCGAAGGGCGTCTCGTAGGCGCCCACCAGCCATCGGCGCGACCCCTGGGCGTCGAAGTCGATGTTCGATCGGATCAGGGTGTTCCCATTGGCGTCGACCCGGATCCGGTCGCCATCTCCGGCCGTATCGTTGGGGCCCTTGCCCAGGACGAAGGACACCTCGATCAGGCGCTGGCCCTGGCGCCACTGCGCCTCGGCCCTCGGGCCATAGAAGAACCGTCCGTCGCCGATGGGCCACATGGTCCAGACGAAGGCCCCCTTCACGCCAGCCGAGGACTTGCGGATCACGTTGGCGATGACCGTCCGGCCCTGCATGTCGATGCCGGGGGCGCCGCCCCGGATGACGTCGATGCGCTGCACCGACGAGACCGGGATGCGACGCAGGATCTCCTCAAGGCTGTCATTCTTGGAGACCGGGGGCTCGCCGTCGATCAGGACGTTCCCGCCCGCCCCGGAGAGGCCCCGGACCGCGGCGCCGCGGTCGAAGCTGAACCCCGGCAGGCGCTGGATCATCTCCAGGGCGGTGGAGGGACCCACGTCGGCAAAGAAGGACGGGGGGTAGGAAATGACGCCCTGCTGGGCCGCGGCCGCGGTGGCGGCTGGCGGCGCGGGAGCGGCGGCGGGAGCTGCCTCAGGGTCCGCGAGGGCCAGGCCGGAGACGGCGGCGAGAACAGACGCAAGCATGAAGACAGGACCTCCCGTCCGATGAGTCTGACGCGCAACGCCCGCCAGGGCCAGAAAAAAGGCGCCTACCGGTTGTTCAGACCCGCCCGGTCACCGGCACGAGGGCCCCGGTCACAGCGGAAGCCGGCTCTGAGGCGAGGAAGAGGATGACGGCCGCCAGTTCCGCGGGGGAGACCCAGAGGGCGGGATCCGACTTGGGCATGTCGGCCCGGTTGGCGGGGGTGTCGATGATCGAGGGCAGCACGGCGTTGACCGTGATCCGGTCGCCCTTCAGTTCCTCGGCGAGGCTCTCGGTCAGGCGGTGCACGCCGGCCTTGGAGGCGGCGTAGGCGCCCATGCCGGCGCCGGAGCGCAGGGCGGCGTTGGCCCCGACGTTGACGATCCGCCCGGCCGCCGAGGCGCGGAGGTGGGGAAGCGCGGCGCGGCAGGCGTTGGCGGCGGTCGCCACGTTCATGCGGTAGAGCCGGTCCCAGGTCGCCGGGTCGCCCCCGTCGAGGGTCTCCCAGGCGAAGCCGCCGGCGATGTTGAGGAGGGCGTCGATGCCGCCGAGACCGGCTGCGGCGGCGTCCATGGCCCTGGAAGCCGAGGCCGGGTCCGTCAGGTCGACCCCAGGGAGGACAAGGGCGCCCGGCCCGCAGTCGGCTGCAAGGCCGTCCGGGGGCGCGGGCGCGAAGTCCAGGAGGGCCAGGCGGCCGCCACCGGCCGCGGCGGCCTTCGCCACCGCGGCGCCGAGGGTCCCGAAGGCCCCCGTGACGACGATCCGCCGGCCGGTCACCGAGGCCTTACAGGCGCTCGATGATGGTGACGTTGGCCAGGCCGCCGCCTTCGCACATGGTCTGCAGGCCATAGCGCCCGCCCTTGCCCTTGAGGGCGTTGAGCAGGGTGGCCATCAGCTTGGTGCCCGAGGCGCCGAGGGGGTGGCCCAGGGCGATGGCGCCGCCGTTGACGTTCAGCTTCTCGGGATCGACGCCGAGGCTCTGGATATAGGCGACGGGCACGGAGGCGAAGGCCTCGTTGACCTCGAAGACGTCGATGTCCGAGACCTTCATGCCGGCCTTCTTCAGGGCGCGCTCGGTGGCCGGAAGCGGGGCTTCCAGCATGATCACCGGGTCATGGCCCATGACCGACAGGTGGTGGATGCGGGCCAGCGGGGTCAGGTTGTGTTCCTTGAGGGCGCGCTCCGAGACCACCATGACGCCCGAGGCGCCGTCGCAGATCTGGCTGGAGGAAGCCGCCGTGATCCGGCCGCCCTCGCGCAGCAGCTTCACGCCGCGGATGCCGTCAAGGCTGGCGTCGAAGCGGATGCCCTCGTCCACGGAGTGGATGGAGGTGTTGCCGTCCGCGTCCTTGATCTCGACGCCGACGATCTCGTCCCGGAAGGCGCCCGACTGGGTGGCCGCGATCGCGCGCTGGTGGCTGCGATAGCTGAACTCGTCCAGCTGGTCCTTGGTCAGGCTGTACTTCTCGGCGACCATCTCGGCGCCGACGAACTGCGAGAACTGGATCCCGGGATAGCGTTCTTCCTGCCAGGGGCTCTTCGGCACGCCGAAGCCGTTCTTGGCGGGCAGGGCCACGGACAGGCCCATGGGCACGCGGGTCATGCTCTCGACGCCCGAGGCGATGACCACGTCCATGGTCCCGGACATCACCGCCTGGGCGGCGAACTGCAGGGCCTGCTGGGACGAGCCGCACTGGCGGTCGACGCTGGTGGCGGGCACGCACTCGGGCAGCCTGGAGGCCAGCACGGCGTTCCGCGCGACGTTGGTGGACTGCTCGCCCACCTGGCCGACGCAGCCCATGATCACGTCCTCGATCGCGGCCGGGTCGATCTTGGTCCGGTCCACCAGGTCGTTCAGCACGACGGCGGCCAGGTCCGCCGGATGCCAGTCCTTCAGCTTGCCGCCCTTGCGGCCGCCGGCGGTGCGACCCGCCGCAACGATGTAGGCCTCGGCCATGTCTTCGCTCCCATGTTCACGCCCGGGCGATCCCGGGGCGCTTCGGGTCGGGACCATAGGCCCCGGACGCCGGGGAAGCCAAGCCGTTCCGCGCCTCCGGCCCGGGGTTCAGGCCGCGAAGACCCGGGAGAGAATGCGATTCAGGCCCTCGGCGTCGGTCCCGTCGAAGGCTGCGGGGATCTCGGAGTCGACATCCAGCACCGCGATCAGTTCGCCGGCGGCGCCGAAGACGGGACAGACGATCTCGCTGGCGGATCGGGAGTCGCAGGCGATGTGCCCGGGGAAGGCGTGGACATCCTCGACGACCACCGTCTCGCGGCGCCCGGCGGCGGCGCCGCAGACCCCCTTGCCAAAGGGGATGCGCAGGCAGCCCAGGGTGCCCTGGTAGGGACCCAGGACCAGCTCTCCCGGCCGCGAGGGATCGACCCGGTAGAAGCCGGTCCAGAAGAAGTGCGGGAAGGACTGGGCCAGCATGCCCGCCACCACCGCCATGCGGGCGGTCAGGTCGGGCTCGCCCTCGAGCACGGCGGCGATTTCCTCGGCCAGGGCGGCGTAGCGCGCGGCCTTGTCCTGCGGGAGTTCTACGGAGTTGAAGGCTTCGGCCATGCCGTCTCTATAGCAGCACCGGACGGCCGGCGGCGAGGCGCAGCATGATCACCCTGGATTTCGGCGGCGGCCTGCTGCTGGGCCTCGCCTCCAGCCTGCACTGCGCCGGCATGTGCGGCGGCATCGCCGCCTCCATCGCCCTGGCGACGGCGCCCGAGGCCGGGACGGCGGGCCGGCTCGCCGCCCTCCTCCAGGCCCAGGCGGGCAAGGCGGCGGGCTACATGGCCGCCGGAGCGGCCCTGGGCTGGGCCGGGGCGGGCCTCTACGGCGCCCTCGACATGTCCGAGGCCTTCGGGATCCTCCAGAAGGTCAGCGCGGCGGTGCTGATCTGGACGGCCCTGGGGCTCATGGGCCTGGTCCCCTCTCCCGCCATCCTCGGCCGGCTGTTCCAGCCCCTGTCGCGCTGGATGCTGAAGGCCCGGCGCTCGGCCCGCGGCCTGGCCGCCACCGCCGCGGGAGTGGCCTGGGGGCTGATCCCCTGCGGCATGGTCTACGCCGCCCTGCTCTACGCCCTGCTGGCGGGAAGCCCGGGCCGGGGCGCCCTGGTGATGGCCGGCTTCGCCCTGGGGGTCCTGCCCTCGGTGACCGCGACGGCCCTGGGCGCGGCGGGGCTGGCCCGGGCGGGATCGCGCCCCGCCCTGCGTCTCGCGGCCGGGGGTGCGCTCATCGCCTTCGCCCTGGTCACCCTGGTCTGGCCGGCGGGCGCCGCGCCGGGCCTCTGCCTGCCTCAGTCGCCGCCGTAGATCTCGCAGAGGACATGGATGATCCGCAGGGCGTCCGGGTCCGACAGGCGGTAGTAGATGGTCTGGGCCGCGCGCCGGGTGGCCACCAGGCCCTCGGCCCGGAGCTTGGCCAGGTGCTGGGAGGCCGCCGACTGGGCCAGGCCGGCGTGGGCCGCCAGCTCGCCCACCGAGGCCTCGCCATCCCCCAGCCGGCAGAGCAGCAGGAGGCGCTGCTCGTTGGCCAGCATCTTCAGCATGCGCGCAGCGGCGACGGCCCGTCCCTCAAGGGCGGCCAGGTCGGCGGGGGCGGCGGCGGCGACGGCGGACATGGGACGGTTTCCGGGGACTGGCCCGCACACTCTAGGCGCCGGCCGCCGGCGCGGCAATCTCTGCGGCGAAGCTCTGGCCACCCTGGCCAGGCCCGCCGGAACCGCCCCGGGCCTGTGCCTTCCCGGCTCCTGACCCCTGAACCCATTAGGCTGAGGGGGGCAGCTGAGATGCCGTTGACCCCCTCACCCGGCTTCGCCGGGAGCTCCCCCTGATGGGGAGCAATTACCTTTTCTTTCCGTCCCTGAGGGGGAGGAAGCCTCCAACCTCCGGATCACCCCCGATTGAACCCAGGGCCACTTGGTGAAATGGTCCCGCCGGGTCCGACTCCGGGCCACAGGACTCACTCAGGGAGCCGCCCCGTGATCGCCCAGGACATTGCCCAGACCCTCGTCGACCCCCGCGCCTACGCCGACGGCAAGCGCATCGACGACGCCTTCGCCTACCTGCGCCGGGAGGCCCCGCTGGAGCAGGCCCAGCCGGAGGGGTTCGACCCCTTCTGGGTGGTCACCCGCCACGCCGACATCCTGGAGGTCGAGCGCCAGAACGAGCTGTTCCACAACGGCGACCGGTCGGCGACCCTGACCACCATCGAGGCCG
>CAIMLY010000196.1 GCA_903842425.1 uncultured Alphaproteobacteria bacterium
CACCCGGGACGTGTCGGGCGAGGGGGTCCAGCAGGCCCTGCTGAAGATCATGGAGGGAACGGTCGCCTCCGTCCCGCCCCAGGGCGGGCGCAAGCATCCCCAGCAGGAATTCCTGCAGGTGGACACGACCAACATCCTGTTCATCTGCGGCGGGGCCTTTGCAGGCCTCGACAAGATCATCTCGGCGCGCGGGCAGGGCACTTCGATCGGCTTCGGCGCCCGGGTGTCCGATCCGGACGATCGCCGGACTGGCGAGATCTTCCGCCAGGTCGAGCCCGACGATCTTCTGAAGTTTGGGCTGATCCCTGAGTTCATTGGGCGTCTGCCTGTCCTGGCCACCCTCGATGACCTGGACGACAAGACCCTGGTCAAGATCCTGACCGAGCCGAAGAACGCCTTCGTGAAGCAGTATCAGCGCCTGTTCGACATGGAGAACGTCGGCCTGACCTTCACGGATGACGCCCTGTCGTCGGTGGCCCGCAAGGCCATCGCCCGCAAGACAGGCGCCCGGGGGCTGCGGTCCATCCTCGAGGGGATCCTGCTCGACACCATGTACGAACTTCCCACCTGGGAAGGCGTCGAGGAGGTCGTGGTCAACGCCGAGGTGGTCGAGGGCCGATCCCAGCCGCTGGTGATCTACGCCGAGCGCCGCGACAAGGGCGGCGCGGCCTGATTACTTCAGGGCGGCCGGCGGCTTGAGCCGCTCCATCCAGTCGATCCGGGTGAACCAGTAGGCGCTGGTGGACTCCAGGAAACCGTCGCGGCGCCGGGCCGAGATCCAGCCGTTCAGGAAGTTCAGCAGGTTCATGTCGCCCTTGCGCACGGCCATGCCGTCGGCCGTACGCGCCAGGGACGGCCCGTCCCCGACGGCGTAGCGCTGGGGCTTGGCGGCGGCGACCGTCAGTGTCGGCACGGGCTCCTTGAAGGCCAGGGCGTTGATCGCCCCGTCGTCCAGTGCGCGCTGTGCGGCCAGCAGGTCCGGGAACTCGCGGAAGGTGGCCGACGGCAGCCGGCTCCGGGCGGCATCCGCCGCAAGGGTGCCTGTCACGACGCCGACGACGCTATCCGCGGCGTTGAGCTGGTCGACCCGGAAGGGGGACTTGGCGCTGGCGACGATCCGGATGTCCGATTCGGCGTAGGGGTTGGTCATCCAGACCTTGAGAAGCCGGGCCGGATCGATCGCGAGGGCCGAGACGGCGAGGTCGCAGTCGCCTGCGTTCAGGCGGTCAAGCACCGCGACTCCCGGGACTACCCGCAGGTCGAGGCTGAGGCCCAGGTCGCTGGCGAGCCGTTCGGCGACATCGACCTCGTGGCCGACCAGCTTGTCGCCTGGCGTCCGCAGGACGAAGGGCGCCGCCTCGACGGTGCAAACCCTCAGGGCGCCCCGGGCGAGGGCGTCCTCCAGCCCGCCTGCGACGGCTTCGGAGGTGGAAAACGACGCCAGGAGGGCGGATCCCAGGGCCATTCCGGCCAGATTCATCTTCATCTCGTCCTCCGCGACAGCGTTGTGTCAGCTTGCATTCAGCTTGCCGCCTGCACAACCACCTGCGTAAATCCGTCCAAGCCGTGCAAGGAGACTTCCATGCGCCCGATCCTGATGTTCGCCGCCGCCGCGACCGCCCTTGTCTCGGGCGTGGCGCCCCCCGCGCCCGCGCGAGCGGACTCTTACGTCAACTGCTCGTCCAATGACTACCGGCGCAACTGGTGCCCCGTCTATTCGTCCGGCCGGGTCTGGCTCGACCGGCAGTATTCCGGCGGACGGGGCTCGTGCATCGAGGGCTCCACCTGGGGCCGGGATCGCCGGGGCATCTGGGTCGACGGCGGCTGCCGGGCCCGGTTCCGGGTCGAGGACCGCTATGGGTCGTACCCGAACAACGGCTATCCGGACTACAACTACAACAACAAGAAGGACGACACCGGCGCCCTCATCGGCGGCCTCATCCTGGGCGGCCTGGTCGTGGGCGCGATCGCCGCGGCGAACGCCGACAAGGAAAAGGCGCCGTCGCCTCCAACCACGTCGGCCGGCTCGGGCGGCTCGGGCGTGGCCGTCGAGGCCTGCCGGTCCGAGGCCGTCAGCCGGGTCGCGGCCTACGGCCAGCGTCCCCGCATCGACCGGATCACCACCACCACCGCCTCTTCCGGCGGCTGGACGGTGCAGGGCTACGCCTCGGTGGACGCCGGGCCCAAGGCGGTCTCCTACGCCTTCACCTGCCGCTACGACAATGGCGCCGCGACGATCACCCGGCTCAACTGATCCGCCGGCGGTCCTCGTTTTTCGGGGTTGTCCACGGCTGTCTGGCCCGCATGGGTTGAACCGCCCCCCCGACGCGCCACATCTGTAGGCAGTCCGCCCGCCCTGGCGATTGTCGCGGGGAGGCGCAACCGGCCCTGCTCAATGGAGGGGGACGGACAGGAGCACGTGACCATGACCGAAGCCCGCACGCTTCCGATCCTCCCCCTGAGGGACATCGTCGTTTTCCCGCACCAGCCGGTGCCGCTCTTCGTCGGACGCGAGAAGTCCGTCAGGGCCCTCGAGGAGGCGATGAAGTCCACCGAGCGGGAGATCCTGCTCGCCACCCAGAAGAACAAGGATGACGACGACCCCGGTCAGTCGGACATCTACGAGGTCGGGGTGGTGGCCGCCATCCTGCAACTCCTGCGCCTGCCGGACGGCACCGTGAAGGTCCTCGTGGAGGGCCGCGGCCGGGCGGGCATTGTCCGCTTCACGGATGAGGCCGACTGGTTCGCCGGCGAGGTCGCCCTCGTGACCGAGGACACGGCGCCCTCCGCCGAGATCGAGGCCCTGAGCCGGGCTGTGGTCGAGCAGTTCGAGACCTATGTGAAGCTCAACAAGAAGGTGCCGCCGGAGGCCCTGGCCGCCCTTCCCGGGATCGAGAACCCTGGTGAACTGGCGGACCGTATCGCCTCGCACCTCAACGTGAAGATCGCTGACAAGCAGGAACTGCTCCAGGTCTTCAGCGTCTCCAAGCGCCTGGAAAAGGTCTACGCCCTGATGGAGGGCGAGATCTCGGTCATGCAGACCGAGAAGAAGATCCGGAACCGCGTGAAGCGGCAGATGGAGAAGACCCAGCGCGAGTACTACCTCAACGAGCAGATGAAGGCGATCCAGCGCGAGCTGGGCGAGCAGGACGCCGAGCGGGACGAACTCGCCGAGCTGGAAAAGCGCATCAAGCGCACCCGCCTGTCCAAGGAAGCCCGCGTCAAGGCGAACGCCGAGCTCAAGAAGCTGCGCTCCATGAGCCCCATGTCCGCGGAATCCACCGTGGTGCGGAACTACCTCGACTGGCTGCTGTCCATCCCGTGGGGCAAGGCGAAGTCGAAGCCCATCGACCTCGACAAGGCCGAGTCCATCCTCGAGCACGACCACTATGGCCTGGAGAAGGTCAAGGAGCGCATCCTGGAGTACCTGGCCGTGCAGTCCCGCACCGGCTCGCTCAAGGGCCCCATTCTCTGCCTCGTGGGCCCCCCTGGGGTCGGCAAGACCTCCCTGGGCAAGTCCATCGCCGAGGCCACCGGACGGGAGTTCGTCCGGGTGTCCCTGGGCGGCGTGCGCGACGAGGCCGAGATCCGCGGCCACCGGCGCACCTACATCGGCTCCATGCCCGGCAAGATCATCCAGTCGATGAAGAAGGCCAAGTCGACCAACGCCTTCTTCCTTCTGGACGAGATCGACAAGATGGGCGCTGACTGGAGGGGCGACCCGTCGTCGGCCCTGCTCGAGGTGCTGGACCCGGCGCAGAACGCCACCTTCGCGGACCACTACCTGGAGGTCGACTACGACCTCAGCCCGGTCATGTTCGTCACCACGGCCAACAGCCTCAACATGCCCCAGCCCCTGCTGGACCGCATGGAGATCATCCGGATCCCCGGCTACACCGAGGACGAAAAGGTCGAGATCGCCCGCCGTCACCTGCTGCCCAAGCAGATGAAGGACCACGGCCTGACCGCCGCCGAGTTCGAGCTGGCTGACGCCGCCCTGCGCGACCTGATCCGCTACTATACCCGCGAGGCGGGGGTGCGGTCGCTTGAGCGTGAGATCGGCAACCTCGCCCGCAAGGCGGTCCGCGACCTGATGCGTCGCAAGCCGGAGGCGGAGTCCGGTCCGATCGTGGTCGACGAGGCTCGCCTGGGCGACTACGCCGGCGTCCGCCGGTTCAAGTACGGCGAGATGGATGGCGAGGACCAGGTCGGCATCATCACGGGCCTGGCCTACACCGACTTCGGCGGCGACATCCTGACCATCGAGGCGGTCCGGATGCCCGGCAAGGGCCGGATGCAGGTGACCGGCAACCTCAAGGACGTGATGAAGGAGTCCGTCCAGGCGGCCCACGCCTACGTCCGGAGCCGGGCGACCCACTTCGGCATCGAGCCGCCCCTCTTCGAGCGGACCGACGTGGCCATCCACGTCCCCGAGGGCGCCACGCCCAAGGACGGTCCCTCGGCGGGCGTGGCCATGGCGACGGCCATCGTCTCTGTGCTGACGGGAATCCCGATCCGCAGGGACATCGCCATGACCGGCGAGGTCACCCTTCGCGGCCGGGTCCTGCCCATCGGCGGCCTGAAGGAAAAGCTCCTGGCGGCCCTGAGGTCCGGCGTGAAGACCGTCCTGATACCCCAGGAGAACGTCAAGGATCTCCAGGACATCCCGGACAATGTGAAGGCCGGCCTGGAGGTGATCCCGGTGAGCTCGGTGGATGAGGTCCTGGGCCACGCCCTGGTCGGGCCGCTGACGCCCATCGAGTGGACCGAGCCCGCCGCGCCGCCGCCGGCGACCGGGGACGCCGGGGATGAGCCCGTCCTGACCCACTGACCCCGGGGCCCGCGTCGGCCCGGCATCGACCTCCGCCCCGGTTGCGTTTGACACGCGGCCGGGGCGGGGCATGATGTGCGCCTGTGGCTTCGCCCGGGATTTCTGTTGTTTGAGGCGAGGCTTGAAACAACACCCGGGGGGGTGACACATGAACAAGGCCGAGCTGATCGCGGCGGTCTCCGAGAGCTCAGGGCTTTCGGGTGCGCAGGTCCGTACTGCGCTGGACTCCATTCTTGAGACTGTTTCGGCCGCCCTGGCCGCCGGCGACGAGGTCCGCCTTGTCGGGTTCGGAAGCTTCTCGTCGGCCTTCCGGCCGGCGGGCCCGGCGCGTAACCCGCGGACCGGCGAGGCGGTTCGCCGGCCAGCGTCGCGGACCGTGCGATTCCGGGCCGGGGAGGGGCTCCGGCGGTCCCTGAACTGAGCCGCGGGCCGGCGGAGCGGATTTCCCACCCGCGCAAAGACGGGTAAAGGGTCTCCGGCCTGAGGGCCCTGCGGGCGGCTAGCTCAGCTGGTCAGAGCACCTGGTTTACACCCAGGGGGTCGGGGGTTCGAACCCCTCGCCGCCCACCATTTCCGGAGCCGCCATGCAGACGCGCGCGCTTGGACGGACCGGCCTGTCGGTCTCCGCCATGGGTTTTGGCGCCGCCTCCTTCTGGGGGCACCCGGCCTTTCCGGAGGCCGAAGCCCGGCGGCTGGTCCATCGCGCTCTCGACCTGGGGATCAACCTCTTCGACACCGGACCCGCCTATTCCCGGGGCCAGGCCGAGGGGCGGCTGGGCCGCGCCCTGGCGGGGCGGGACTCCTCGGCCCTGGTCGTCGCGACCAAGGCCGGCACGCGGTTCCAGGGAGGCCGGGTGCGTCGGGACATGTCGCTCAACGCCATCGAGGCGAGCCTGGAGGAAAGCCTCCGTCGTCTGGGGCTGGAGGTCCTCCCGCTCGTCCACCTCCACGGCCCCGCCGCCTCCGAGCTGACCCCCGATTTCCTCGGTGGCCTCGGGCGGCTGAAGGATCGGGGGTTGTTCCAGCATCTTGGGGTCAACAGCTTCGACCCTGCGGTCATCGACGCCGCCCTGGCCCTGCCGCAGATCGACACGGTCATGGTGGACATCAACGTCCTGCGGCCGGAGCGCGTCGCCCTGGCCGCCCGGGCGTCGGCGGCGGGGAAGGGGGTCCTGGCGGGCATGCCCCTGGCCATGGGACACACCGCGCCCTCCCGCCTGCACGACCTGCGCCCCTCCAGCCTCTGGTACGCCCTGCGGGCGCTGAAGAACCACCGAGCCGACATTTCCGCCGGCCGCCGCTTCCGCTTCCTCCATGACCAGCCGGACATCACCGGGCCCCAGGCCCTGCTGGCGTGGGTCCTCGGAGTCCCGGGAGTGTCCGCCGCCCTGGTCGGGACCACCCGTCTCGCCCACCTGGAAGACTGCGCCGCCGCCCCGGGCCTGGCCCTGCCGGCGGATCTGGCGGCCCGGATCGCCGCCTGCCAGGCCCGGCCCTGAGGACCAGCCTTGCTCCGGGCCCCGGATTGGGGTCTCCTTCTCGTCAAGAGACAGCGAAGGGTCTCGGACCCAGGAGGAATTCCCATGGCGGACGGGGCGGTCGGGATGGATGAGGCGCGGCGGCGCGCCTACGAGGTCAGGCTCGAGGACATGAACCCGGGCGACCCGGAGCTCTTCAAGTCCAACGCCTTCTGGTCCTATTTCGAGCGCCTGCGGAACGAGGACCCCGTGCACTGGTGCCGGGACTCCGAGTTCGGGCCCTACTGGTCGGTCACCCGCTACAACGACATCATGGCGGTGGACACCAACCATGGGGTCTTTTCCTCCGAGGCCGCCCTGGGCGGAATCACCATCCGCGACGCCCGTCCGGACCTGCGCCGGCCCAGCTTCATCGCCATGGATCCGCCCCGCCACGACGAGCAGCGCAAGGCGGTCAGCCCGATCGTCTCCCCGGCCAATCTCAAGACCATGGAGCCCATCATCCGCGAGCGGGCCTGCCGTATCCTGGACAGCCTGCCGGTGGGCGAGGCCTTCGACTGGGTGGACCGGGTCTCGGTCGAACTCACCACCCAGATGCTGGCGACCCTGTTCGACTTCCCCTTCGAGGACCGCCGTCGCCTGACCCGCTGGTCGGACGTGGCCACCACCATCCCTTACGTCGGGGGCCTGGTCGAGACCGAGGAGGCCCGGCAGGCCGAGCTGATGGAGTGCCTGGAGGTGTTCACCGGCCTCTGGAACGAGAGGGTCAACCAGCCCCCGGCCGGCGACCTGGTCTCCATGATGGCGCACAGCGAGGCGACCCGGAACATGACCCCCGAGGAGTACCTGGGGAACATCATCCTCCTGATCGTCGGCGGCAACGACACCACCCGCAATTCCATCTCCGGCGGCGTGCTGGCCCTGAACCAGAACCCGGCGGAATACGCCAAGCTGCGGGCCAACCCCGGCCTGATCGAGTCCATGGTCCCGGAGATCATCCTCTGGCAGACGCCCCTCGCCCACATGCGGCGCACGGCCCTGCAGGACATCGAGCTGGGCGGCAAGACCATCCGCAAGGGCGACAAGGTCGTCATGTGGTACGTCTCCGGCAACCGGGATGAGCGGGCGATCGAGAACCCGGACGCCTTCATCATCGACCGGGAGCGGCCCCGCCAGCACCTGTCCTTCGGCTTCGGCATCCATCGCTGCGTCGGCAACCGCCTTGCCGAGCTGCAGCTGAAGATCGTCTGGGAGGAAATCCTCAGGCGCTTCAGCTTCGTCGAGGTGCTGGAAGAGCCCGTGCGGGTGCGGTCCAGCTTCGTGAAGGGCTACGAGTCCCTGCGGGTGAGGCTCCACCCGGCGACCTGACGTCGGGGCGCCCTTCCTTTCCGGGCCGGCCTGCGGTTTCATGCCGGCAACAGGATTGAGATCCCGGGGGGAACACGTGTCCGACATCGACCTTGCCCAGCTCGACAGGGCGCTCGCCGCCGCCCACCAGCCCGCCCTGCAGGCGGCGCTCGTGCACCTCACCGGCCAGGATCACTGGCTGCGTCCCGAGTGGACGCCGGCCTACGTGCCTCTGTCGCGGGGCGACACCGGGGTGCCCGGGGCCGAACAGCAGAAGTTCCTCGCCGAGGCGAAGGCCGCCCTGGTCGAATGGTTCGGCAAGGGTGGGGGGAAGACCCACCAGCCTTCCGCGGCCACCCTCCGCCGGATGATGAGCTTCGTCGCCGGCGCCGAGATCCCCGAGGGCTATGCCGACTTCCTCGTCGATGAGCTCAGCCTGGGAGACACCAACACCAAGACGCCGGTCTGGGACGCCCCGCGCCTGAAGGCGGGCGCCGCGAAGATGCATGTCCTGGTCATCGGCGCCGGCATGTCTGGCCTTCTCACCGGCATCCGCCTCAGCCAGGCGGGGGTCAGCTACGAGATCGTCGACAAGAACGCCGACGTGGGCGGCACCTGGTTCGAGAACACCTATCCCGGCTGCCGGGTGGACTCCTCAAACCACATCTATTCCTACAGCTTCGAGCCCAACCACCACTGGCCCCAGCACTTCTCGACCCAGCCGGTCCTGCTCGACTACTTCCGCGGCGTCGCCGACCGCTATGACCTGCGCGGCAAGATCGCCTTCGAGACCGAGGTCGAGACCCTCGACTGGGACGAGCCCCGGGCCCTCTGGAAGGTCACGGTGCGGGACAAGGCCGGCGCGCGCCGGGTCATCGAGGCCAACGCCGTCGTCACCGCCGTGGGCCAGCTCAACCGCCCCCGCATGCCCGAGATCAAGGGCCGCGACCGCTTCGCCGGCCCGTCCTTCCATTCCGCGCGCTGGCGCCACGACGTGGACCTGACGGGCAAGCGGGTGGCCGTGATCGGCACTGGCGCCAGCGCCTACCAGTTCGTACCCGAGATCGCCGGCAAGGTCGGCAGCCTGACCATCTTCCAGCGGACCCCGCCCTGGGGCTTTCCCGTGCCGCACTATCACGAGGACGTGCCGGACGGCATGAACTGGCTGCTGGAGCACGTACCCTACTACGACAAGTGGTATCGCTTCTGGATGTTCTGGATGGTCACCGACGGGCTCCTGCCCATGGTCGAGGCCGATCCGGGCTGGAACGGCCCGCCGACGGCGGTCTCCGCCGCCAACCTCGAGTTCCGCGAGATGATCGCGGGCGCCATCGCCGCCCAGGCGCCGAACCGGCCCGACCTGGTCGAGAAGGTCGTCCCGACCTATCCCGTGGGTGGCAAGCGCTCCCTGCTGGACAACGGCGTCTGGATGGCGGCCCTGCAGCGCGACAATGTCTCGCTCGTCACCGACGCCATCGGCGAGATCACCGAGACCGGGATCGTCACGGCGGACGGGACGGCCCGGGACTTTGACGTCATCATCTACGGCACCGGCTTCCATGCGTCGAAGTTCCTCGAGCCCATGAAGATCCGCGGCCGGGGCGGCGCCGACCTGCATGCGACCTGGGACGGCGATCCCCGCGCCTACCTGGGCATGACCACGCCGGACTTCCCGAACCTGTTCATGATCTACGGCCCGAACACCAACATCGTGGTCAACGGCTCCATCATCTTCTTCTCCGAGTGCAGCGTCCGCTACATCGTCGGCTGCCTGAAGCACCTGGCCGAGACCGGCGCCCGGGCCATGGAGCCGAAGCGGCAGGTGCACGACGCCTTCAACGCCAGGGTGGACGCCGCCAATGCCCTGATGGCCTGGGGCGCGCCTCAGGTCTCCAGCTGGTACAAGAACGAAAAGGGCCGGGTGACCCAGAACTGGCCCTTCGCCCTCGTGGATTACTGGCGCGCCACCCTGGCGCCCGATCCTGGCGACTTCGTCATCGAGGCGGCGCGGGAGCCCGTCGGCTGACCCCGCCTTTACCTTCAGGAGTGCGTTCGTGAAGCTTCAGACCCTCATCTGCTCCACCCGTCCCAATAGGGTGGGGCCCCACATCGCCCGCTGGTTCCACGACCACGCCGCGGGTCACGACGCCTTTGACGCCTCCCTCGTGGACCTGGCCGACTTCGACCTGCCGATCTTCAACGAGCCCTGGCATCCGCGCCTGCGGAACTACCAGTTCGACTACACCAAGGCCTGGTCGGCGAGCGTGGAGTCCGCCGACGCCTACGTCTTCGTCATGCCGGAGTACAACTTCATGCCGCCTCCGGCCTTCGTGAACGCGGTGGACTATCTCTATTCCGAGTGGAACGGGAAGCCGGCCGCCTTCGTCAGCTATGGCGGCCAGTCGGGTGGCGTGCGGGCCGTTCAGATGGCCAAGCAGATGCTGACCACGGTCAAGATCATGCCCCTGGTCGAGGGCGTGGCCATCCCGATGGTCGGCGAGCACCTGGATTCCGAGAAGGGCTTCATCCCCACCGACGCCCACAACCTGGCGGCCAGGGTGACACTGGACGAACTGGCCCGCTGGACCCGCGCCCTGAAGGCCATGCGCGAGGCCTGACGGCGACGCCGCCAATCCGGACCTGGGAGGGAAGGGGGAGTGGCGCGAATGACGGGGCTCGAACCCGCGACCTCCGGCGTGACAGGCCGGCGCTCTAACCAACTGAGCTACATCCGCACTCGTTCGCGCAGCAGCGCGAGGGGCGTCTGATAGGTCCGGGCCGGAATCGTGTCAACTGTCCATGAGGGCGTTAGCGGGAAGGTAGGGACTCTGGTGTCTCCTGCCCGCGCCCGCCTTCCGGGCTGGACCCCGGCCGGGGGCAAACCGAGGTTTGAACCCGGCGCAAGGCTGGTCTAGAAGGTCGCGCGACTCCGGCGAGGAATCCATGGACGCCTTTCTACTCGAGTACCTGCCGATCGTGATCTTCCTGGGGATTTCCTCTGCGATCGCCATCGTTTTCATCCTGGCCTCGGCCGTGCTGGCGCCCAAGGCGCCCGACCCGGAAAAGCTGTCGACCTACGAGTGCGGCTTCAACGCCTTCGATGACGCGCGCATGAAGTTCGACGTCCGGTTCTACCTGGTCTCGATCCTCTTCATCATCTTCGACCTCGAGGTCGCCTTCCTCTTTCCCTGGGCGGTTTCGCTGATGAAGCTGCCCCATGAGCAGGCCGTCTTCGCCTTCTGGTCCATGATGACCTTCCTCGGGGTCCTGACCGTCGGCTTCATCTACGAATGGAAGAAGGGGGCCCTGGAATGGGACTGACCGTTCCCGCCGGCGCTGGCGCCCGGTCCGCGGTGGAGGGCTACGACCCCAAGCTGCATGACCCCTATTTCGACGGCGTCTCGCAGCAGCTGGCCGACAAGGGCTTTGTCACGGCGGCCGCCGATGACCTGATCACCTGGGCCCGCACCGGCTCGCTGATGTGGATGACCTTCGGCCTCGCCTGCTGCGCCGTGGAGATGATGCACGCCTCCATGCCGCGCTACGACCTGGAGCGCTACGGCTTTGCGCCCCGGGCCAGCCCGCGCCAGTCCGACGTGATGATCGTCGCCGGCACCCTGTGCAACAAGATGGCCCCGGCCCTGCGCAAGGTCTACGACCAGATGCCGGAGCCCCGCTACGTCATCTCCATGGGCTCCTGCGCCAATGGCGGCGGCTACTACTATTTCAGCTACTCCGTGGTGCGCGGCTGCGACCGGATCGTCCCGGTGGACATCTACGTCCCCGGCTGCCCGCCCACTGCCGAGGCCCTCGTCTACGGGGTCCTGCAACTGCAGAAGAAGATCCGCCGCACGGGGACCATCGAGCGATGAGCTGGCCCGTCGCCGAAGACACCCTCCAGGCCCTGGGCGCCGAGGTCATTGCGGCCGCCGGCTCGGGCGTGACCGCCTCCACCGCGTTTGGTGAGCTGGTCCTCGAGGCCCCCGCCGGCCGCATCGTCGAGGTCCTGTTCCTGTTGCGCGACCGGTTCGCCTTCCAGCAGCTGACCGACCTGACCGGTGTAGACCATCCCGAACGCGCCCGGCGGTTCGACGTGGTCTACCAGCTGCTGTCCTTCACCCGGAACCAGAGGTTGCGGGTCAAGGTCCAGACGGACGAGGACACCGCCGTTCCCTCCGTCACCGGCGTCTTCCCCTGCGCCAACTGGTTCGAGCGCGAATGCTTCGACATGTACGGCGTCTTCTTCGCCGGGCACCCGGACCTGCGCCGCATCCTCACCGACTACGGTTTCCACGGGCACCCCCTGCGGAAGGACTTCCCGATGAGCGGCTATGTCGAGCTGCGCTATGACGATGAGCTCAAGCGGGTGGTCTACGAGCCCGTGAAGTCCGTCGAGTTCCGCAACTGGGACTTCATGTCGCCCTGGGAAGGGGCCAGCTACGTCCTGCCGGGCGACGAGAAGGGGGAGGCGCGCTGATGGCCGACGACGTCGCCGCAGGCTCCGCCCTGCCGGAAACCCCCGTTCTTCCGGAAACGCCCGTCCGCAAGTTCAACATCAACTTCGGGCCCCAGCACCCGGCGGCCCACGGCGTGCTGCGCCTGGTGCTGGAGCTGGACGGCGAGGTCGTGGATCGGGTCGATCCGCACATCGGCCTCCTGCACCGGGGCACCGAAAAGCTGATGGAGGCCCGCACCTACCTCCAGAACGTGCCCTATTTCGACCGCCTCGACTACGTGGCGCCGATGAACCAGGAGCATGCCTTCTGCCTGGCGATCGAGCGGCTGGCGGGCATCGAGGTCCCGGTCCGGGCCCAGCTGATCCGCGTGCTGTTCTGCGAGATCGGCCGCATCCTGAACCACCTGCTCAACGTGACGACCCAGGCCATGGACGTCGGCGCCCTCACGCCGCCGCTCTGGGGCTTTGAGGAGCGCGAGAAGCTGATGGTGTTCTACGAGCGGGCCTCCGGCGCCCGCCTGCACGCCAACTACTTCCGGCCCGGCGGCGTCCACCAGGATCTGCCGGACGCCCTGGTCGATGACATCGAGGCCTGGGCCAAGGCCTTCCACAGGCCGCTGAACGACATCGACCGGCTGATCACCGGCAACCGGATCTTCAAGCAGCGTAACGTCGACATTGGCGTGGTCAGCCGCGAGGAGGCCATGGCCTGGGGCTTCTCGGGCGTCATGGTTCGGGGCTCCGGCATCGCCTGGGACCTGCGCCGCAGCCAGCCCTACGAGTGCTACAGCGAGCTGGAGTTCGACATCCCGCTGGGCGTCAACGGCGACTGCTACGACCGCTACCTCTGCCGCATGCAGGAGATGCGCGAGTCGACGAAGATCATCCGCCAGGCCTGCGCCATGCTGCGCGGCACGCCCGGCCCGGTGATGACCCTGGACAACAAGGTCACGCCGCCGCGCCGCGCCGAGATGAAGTCGTCGATGGAAGCCCTGATCCATCACTTCAAGCTCTACACCGAGGGCTTCCGCACGCCGGAAGGCGAGGTCTACGCCTGCGTCGAGGCCCCCAAGGGCGAGTTCGGCGTGTTCCTGGTCAGCGATGGCACCAACAAGCCCTACCGCTGCAAGATCCGCGCGCCGG
>CAIMLY010000197.1 GCA_903842425.1 uncultured Alphaproteobacteria bacterium
CATCCCCGTCATCGTGGCCACCCAGATGCTGGAGTCCATGATCCACTCGCCGACACCGACCCGGGCCGAGGCCTCGGACGTGGCCGCCGCCGTCTACGAGGGCGCCGACGCGGTCATGCTGTCGGCCGAGACCGCCGCCGGGGACTATCCCCTTGAGGCCGTGGGCATGATGGACAGGATCCTGACCCGGGTGGAGCGCGACCCGCGCTGGCCCGAGCTGATGGCCGCGGAATACCCGGTGGAGGACGCCGACGCCGACGCCCTTGTCGCGGCCGCCCGGCGGGCTGCGGACTCCGCCTCCACGGGGTGCCTGGCCGCCTTCACCACCACGGGCCAGACCGCCCTGCGCCTGTCGCGGGAACGCCCCCTGCAGCCCACCCTGGCCCTCACCACCCGCCTGGCCACCGCCCGTCGCCTCGCCCTGGCCTGGGGCGTCGAGGCCCGGGTGGTCAGCATGATCACCGACCCCGAGGACCTGGCCCGGGTGGCCGTGGACGAGGCCCTGGCGGCGGGGCTTTGCCCCCCCGGACACCGGGTGCTGATCCTGGCCGGCCTGCCCATGGGATCACCGGGCGCCGCCAATATCCTGCGCATCGCGCACGCCCCCCTGAGGCGCTGAGGCCCGACCCGAAACGAAGGGGTGCAAGCCGCCCGGGATTGGGCTATTCCCCCGCCGCGCGCCCGGACCGGCGCACGCCTGCGCCTGCGGGGTTAAGACCTTGAAGAACGTGTACACCGGGCTTGTCGGCGACATCGGCGGCACCCACGCCCGCCTCGCCCTGGTCGACGAGGAAGGCCACATCCGCCACCCCGTCACCTACGACGAACGCAACTATCCCTCGCTGACCGAGGTGGTGTCGACGTATCTGGAGAAGACCATGGGCCGCAAGCGGCCCGAGCGCGCCGTCCTGGCCGTGGCCGGGCCGGTGGTGGATGGCGAGATCCAGTTCACCAACAACAGCTGGCGGGTCTCGGAGGGCGAGCTCTTCGTCGCCTTTGAGTTCCAGTTCGTCCACCTGATCAACGACTTCGCCGCCCAGGCCCTGGCGGCGCCCCTCCTGCCCGCCGACACCCTGAGGCGGATTGGGCCCGACATCCGGGGAGCGGACTTCGCGCCCCTCGTCGTGATGGGCGCGGGGACGGGCTTCGGCGCCGCGGGCCTCGCCCGCTCGGAGCGGGGCGACGTCGAGGTCGCCGGCGAGGGCGGCCATGGGGCCTTCGCCCCTGTCGACGAGACCGAGATCGAAATCCTGCGGATCCTGTCCCGACGGTTCGGGCGCACCTCCATCGAGCGCATCCTGTCGGGGCCGGGCCTGTTCAACCTCTACGGCGCCCTCGCGGAGATCCGGGGGACGCCGGCGACGCTTGCCGACGAGGCTGCGGTCACCGCCGCCGCCGAACGCGGCGACGCCCTCGCCAACGAGACCCTGGACCGGTTCTGCGCCATCCTGGGCTCGGTCGCCGGCGACCTGGCCCTGACCTACGGCGCCCGGGGCGGGGTCTTCATCTCGGGCGGACTGGCGCCCCGCATGGCGGACCGCCTGGCCTCCGGCGACTTCCGCCGCCGCTTCGAGTCCAAGGGCCGGATGAGCGACTTCATGGCCGAGATCCCGACCACCCTCATCCAGCACCCCTACGCCGCCCTGGTGGGGGCGGCGCGGGCCCTGAAGAGGCCGGCGGTGGGCCTGCGCTGACCGCCGGCGGTTCAACCGTGGCCGGCTGACCCCCTCCGGCCCGCTGCGCGGTCCACCTCACCCTGATGGGGAGGAATTGGGGAGGGGCAGACCTACCGGCCCTGAAGTTGCCTGGCCGCCGCTCGGCGACGGCGCGGACGCCCTCGGCGAAGTCGTCGGTGGCGCGCAGGATGGTCTGCTGGCCGTGCTCGTGGTCGGTCTGGGCCCGGACGGCGGCGGCGAGGCCGGCGCGCAGGGTCTTGCGGGTGGCGACCACCGCCAGCGGCGCGTTCTCGGCGATCTCGGCGGCCAGGGCCTTGGCGGCTTCCAGCAGCTCGGGGCCGGGGACCACCTCGTCCACGAGGCCCCAGGCCAGGGCCTCTTCGGGCTTCACCCGACGGCCGGTCAGGAACATCAGGGCCGCCCTCTGCTCGCCGACCAGGCGGGGAAGGGTGTGGGTCAGGCCGAAGCCCGGATGGAAGCCCAGCTTGACGAAGTTGGCGGCGTAGCGGGCCTCGGGGGAGGCGACGCGGAAGTCCGCCACCAGGGCCAGGCCCAGGCCCGCCCCCACGGCCGCGCCCTGGACGGCGGCGACGATCGGGGTCTCGATGGAGAAGAGGCGCACGGCCTGGCTGTAGAGGTCGTTGATCCCGTTCATGCCCGAGCCGCCGATCCCGTCGGGGGCCACCAGGTCAGCGCCGGCGCAGAAAGCCTTGCCCGCCGAGGCCAGGACCACCGCCCGCACGTCGCCGTCGCCGTCGATCTTCTCGAGCAGGTCGGCCAGGTCGCGCATCAGGGGCACGGAGACGTGGTTGTTCGGCGGCCGGTCGAGGGTGACCACGGCGATCTGGCCGGTCTTCTCGACGGTGATTTCGGGGCGCTCGGTCGTGGTGGTCATCTCTTCACTCCCAGGAGGTTGCGGGCGACCACCATGCGGTGGACTTCGGAAGGCCCGTCGTAGATTCGCATGTTACGGATGCTGGCCGCCATCAGGTGCAGGGGAAGTTCCTTGGTCATGCCCATGGCGCCGAAGCACTGCATGACGTTGTCGAGCACCTCCCAGGCCATCTCGGTGGCGAAGACCTTGATCATCGAGATCTCGTTCTTCACGTCCTGGCCCTGGTCCAGCTTCCAGGCGCAGTGATAGGTCATCAG
>CAIMLY010000198.1 GCA_903842425.1 uncultured Alphaproteobacteria bacterium
GATGACCGAGACCCCCAGGCCGAAGCCCTGGCCCATCCAGAAGGGGATGCCCATGAAGGGGATCTCGCGCTGCTCGGGGGTCAGCCGGTTCGAGGCCATGAGGTCGAAGGTGTCCTCGCGGATCAGCCGCACGCCGTTCAGCTCGCCCCGGTTCAGCATCAGCCGGGCGAAGGTCAGGTAATCGTCGACGGTGGAGATCAGGCCGCCGCCGCCCGCGCAGAAGGCCGGCGGATGGTCCTCGTGCACGAAGGAGACGTCCTTGAGGGGCGCGCCCTCCTCGGCCTTGTAGAGCCGGGCCATCCGGTCGCGCTTCTCCGGCGGGCACCAGAAGTCGGTGTCGGTCATGCCGAGGGGCTCGAGGATCCGGCTCTTGAGGAAGTCCTGGTAGGTCATCCCGGCGACCCGGCCGACCAGGAAGCCCAGGACATCCGTGGCGTGGCTGTAGTGGAAGCGCTCGCCGGGGGCGTAGGTCAGGGGTAGGCCAGCCAGCCGCTCCATCCACATGTCCGGTCCGTGCGGGTTGCCCAGGGGCGGGCCCAGCACCTCATGGTAGGCGTGGGCGATGGGCCCCACCGAGGTGAAACCGTAGGCCAGGCCCGAGCGATGGGTCAGAAGGTCCTCCACCGTGATGTCGCGGGGGGCGTCGACCACCTCGTCCAGCGGACCGGTCGCGGACTTCAGCACCTTCATGCCCGAGAACTCCGGGGCCCACTTGGTGATCGGGTCGTCGAGCCTGAGCTTGCCTTCCTCCATCAGCATGAGGGCCAGGACCGAGGTCAGGGGCTTGGTCATGGAGGCGATGCGGAACATCGTGTCCCGGGTCATGGGCTTGCCCGCGGCGATGTCGCGCTGGCCCAGGGTGTTGAGCTGGACGATCTCGCCCTTGCGCCAGATGAGGGTGACGAAGCCGGACAGGTCGCCGGCCTCCACCACACCCTGCAGGGCGCCGGGGATCCGGTTGATGAGGTTCATGTCCATGGTCGTCCTCCCGCCGGGCGTCTCGCCCCGTTTTCGCTTGCGGTGCGTGTTGTCCCGTCCGGCGCGGGGAGCGTCAAGCGCGCGTTCGCGTGCGGGGTCGAAGCGGGTTAGGGTGGAGGACCCCCGGAGATCGCCCATGTCCCTGATCCGTCCCGTCTTCCTCCCCGTCATCGCCGTCGCGGCCCTGACCGCCGCCTGCGCCCCGTCCCTGCCCAAGGGGGTGGATCCCGTCGCCCTGGAGGCGGCCCTGGATGACGCCGTGGGCGATCCCAACACCTGCGTCCTGGTCGGCCAGGCCCGGACAGGGCGGCTGGTCTGGCGCTACGGCTCGCACGGGACCTGCGGCAAGGTCTGGCCCGCCTGCAACGGGACGGAGGCGCGCACCGTCGAGGGCCTCCTGAAGACCGCCGGCAGAGAGGGGGCCGAGATCCGCGCCTCCTGTCCCTCCAACACCGACCGCAGCCGCTCGGTCGCCTGGGCCGCGGGCCCCGTGCCTGGCCAGCCGGACCTGGTCTTCACCGCCGTCATGGAGGGCGACAAGACCCCGCCCGGCGTGGTGGTGGGCGACAAGGTGCGCGCCGCCCTGCAGCGCGGCGGGCTGTCGCCGGCCAGCTAGGTTCTGAGCCCACCAGACCCGCTCAAGGGCATTCCTGAGCCGCCGTTGACCCCCTCACCCGGCTTCGCCGGGAGCTCCCCCTTGGGGACTATTGCGAAATCCCCGGATCGTGATTCCCTGCTGTGGCGGTGGAGGATTTGCGATGTCAGTGAAGTCGACGGGACAGCTTGGGTTTGGAGAGA
>CAIMLY010000199.1 GCA_903842425.1 uncultured Alphaproteobacteria bacterium
AGGGGATGGCGGCGGCGGGGTTGCCGGCGATGACCGGCTTGCCCGAGCCCACCGGGCCGGCGATCGTGCCGCGCTCGGCGTCGAACTGCTCATAGGAGGCGAAGAAGAAAAGCTTGTCCTTGATGATCGGCCCGCCGAGGGTGGCGGCCCAGGACTTTTCCTCGAAGATGTTGGTGAAGGTCTGCCCGTCCGACTTGTCACCGATGTAATCCTGGTCGGAATACTCGTAGACGAAAGTGCCCTTGAACTCGTTAGTGCCGGACTTGGTCACCACGTTGATGTTGGCGCCCTGGAAGTCGTTGTAGAGCACCGAATAGGGCGCGAGGTTGACCGACATGGCCTGGACGGCGTCCGGCGAGATCGGGCTGCGCTGGGTGGGATAGCCGTTGTTGTTCAGGCCGAAGTCGTCGTTCTGCTTCACGCCGTCGACGGTCAGGCTGTTGAAGCGGTTGGACACGCCGCCTGCGATGACCGCGTCGAGGATGGCGGGGTCAAGGGTGACGAAGGGGTTCAGGCGGGCGACGTCCTTGAGGTCGCGCTTCAGGCTGGGCAGGTCCTGGATGTCGCCAAGGCCATAGTTGCTGGTCGGGCCGCCGTTCTCCTCGCGGTTGGCCAGGGCGGCGGTGATGACCACCTCCTCGACCTGGTTCGCGGCGAAGGCGAGGTTGACGGTCACGGGGGCGCCGACGCCGACCGACTGGACCTGGGAGGATTCAGACCGGCCGGCCGAGGTGGCCTCGATCCTGTAGGGACCGCCGACCCGCAGGCCGCGGGCGGTGTAGAAGCCGTCAGGGCCGGAGAGGGTGGTGACCGTGGTTCCGGTGGGAACGTGGGTGATGCTGACGGTGGCGCCAGCGACCGCAGCGCCGGCGCTGTCGGTGATGCGACCCCGGATGGCGCTGGTGGTTTCCTGCGCAAAGGCCGGGACGGCCATGGCGCACATCAGGGCGGCGACCGCCGCGCTGTTGGCGAGCATTCTCGTGGACATCATGGATACCCCTCCATCGGATCAATCCGGCGTGCAGCCTGCCCCTGCCGGTTGGTCGTGCCTATACCGCTTATTGTCACATTTGGGGTGACGGTTTTTTAACAGTCGGCGGCAGGGACCGAAGTGCTGCAAAAACGCCACGCTCCGGGTCGGACAACGCCTGTTCCGGAGGCGCCTTCAGCCCCGTCCGGACCAGACGGCGCGGATGCGGGCGTCTCGTCCGCAGCCGACCCTGTAGCGCTTGTAGTGGCCGGGATTCTTCACCGCATAGTCCTGGTGGTAGCCCTCGCCCACCCAGAAGGTGGCGCGGGGCAGGATGCGGGTGGCGACCGGCCAGCGGATCTGGCGGGCGACGTCGGCCTTGACCTGCTCGGCCGCGCGCTTCTCGGCGTCGGTCTCGATGAAGACCGCGGTCCGGTAGCTGGGGCCGATGTCGCAGATCTGGCCGTTGGGATCTGTGGGATCGATGTTCCGGAAGAAGGCGGCGACGAGGTCGGGGTAGGTGGTGCGGGCCGGGTCCCAGGTCACCCGGATGGCCTCCAGGTGCCCCTCATGGTCCTCGTAGGTGGGATTGCGCTTCGCACCGCCGGAGTAGCCCACCACGACGTCGACCACGCCCCGGACGCCTTCCATGTCGTGCTCGGCCGACCAGAAGCAGCCGCCGGCGAAGACCGAGGTCCGCAGGTTCGAGCCCTTGGGCGGGGCCGAGGCGGCAGGGACGGCCGCGCCCACCAGAAGGACCAGGCACAGGGCCATTGCGACGCGCATCATCGTTTCGCCTCCGTTGCGGCGGGCGGGATCAGACGAGGTCGGTGACGAAGTCCGCCTCGGTCCGGGCCCGGACCTCGGCGAGGGTAACGCCCGGCGCAAGTTCCACAAGCCGGACCGCCCCGCGGCCGCGGTTGATGTCGAAGACGCCCAGGTCGGTGACCAGCAGGTCGACGACGCCCTTGCCCGTCAGCGGCAGGGTGCATTCGCGCACCAGCTTGGAGCGGCCGGACTTCTCGCAGTGCTCCATGACCACGATGACGCGCTTGACGCCGGCCACCAGGTCCATGGCGCCGCCCATGCCCTTGACCATCTTGCCGGGGACCATCCAGTTGGCCAGGTCGCCATTGGCCGCCACCTGCATGGCGCCCAGGACCGAAAGGTCGATGTGCCCGCCACGGATCATGGCGAAGGACTCGGCGCTGTTGAAGTAGGACGAGGCGTCCAGCTCGCTGATGGTCATCTTGCCGGCGTTGACCAGGTCGGGATCCTCCTCGCCCTCGAAGGGATAGGGGCCCATGCCCAGCATGCCGTTCTCGGACTGGAGGGTGACCTGCATGCCCGGCGGGATGTGGTTGGCCACGAGGGTCGGGATGCCGATGCCCAGGTTGACGTAGAAGCCGTCCTTCAGCTCCCGGGCGGCCCGGGCGGTCATGTCGTCGCGGGTCCAGGGCATCAGGCGCTCGCCTTCTCGCTGCGGGGGCGGGTGGTCAGGCGCTCGATCCGCTTCTCGTAGGCCGGGCCCTGGAGGATCCGGTGCACGTAGACGCCGGGCGTATGGATCATGTCCTTGTCGAGGGTCCCTGTCGGAACGAGGGACTCGACCTCGGCGACGCAGACCCGCCCCGCCGTCGCCATCATCGGATTGAAGTTCCGCGCGGTCTTCCGATAGATCAGGTTGCCCTCGGCGTCGCCCTTCCAGGCCTTGACGATGGACAGGTCGGCCTTCAGCGCCCGCTCCATCAGGTAGGTCTCGCCGTCGAACTCGCGGGTCTCCTTGCCCTCGGCGACCACCGTGCCCACGCCCGTGCGGGTGTAGAAGGCCGGGATGCCGGCGCCGCCGGCCCGGATGCGCTCGGCCAGGGTGCCCTGCGGGGTGAACTCCACCTCCAGCCGCCCCTCGATGTAGAGCCGCTCGAAGAGCTCGTTCTCGCCCACGTAGGAGCTGATCATCTTGCGGATCTGGCCGTTCTCGAGGAGCAGGCCGAGGCCGAAGCCGTCGACCCCGCAGTTGTTCGAGACCACGGTCAGGTCCTTCACCCCGGACTCGCGGATGGCCAGGATGAGGTTTTCGGGAATGCCGCAGAGGCCGAAGCCCCCGGCCATCACGGTCATGCCGTCAAACAGCAGGCCGGCGAGGGCGGAGGCCGCATCGGATTGGATCTTGGTCGCCATGGACCCACCCTACGCTGCATTGCAGCATTTGAAAACGTCCGGGACGCCCTGCGGGTCCTCCGGATTGGCGCGGAGCCCCGCCCCGGTGTAGGAGGCGGACATGAGCCAGAGCACCGCCCCTTCCGGCCTGCCGCCGGTGGATTTCAACGACTGGTCCGCCGACTTCGAGGGCTTTTCCCGACGCCTGGGCGACAGCTTCGTCCGCTATGGCTTCTGCGTCATCGCCCACCACGACCTGGACCTGCCCCGGATCGACCGGGCGCTGGAGGCGTCCCGCGCCTTCTTCGCCCTGCCGGACGCGGTCAAGCGCGGCTACGTCACGGGCGCCGGAGGCCAGCGCGGCTACACGCCCTTCGGCGTGGAGACGGCAAAGGACTCCCGGCACTTCGACCTCAAGGAGTTCTGGCACATGGGCCGGGACCTTCCCGGGGGGCACCCCTACGCCCCGGTCATGCCGCCCAATGTCTGGCCCGCCGAAGTCCCCGCCTTCCAGGAGGAGGTCTCCTGGCTGTTCCACGCCCTGGAGGACTTCGGCCTGAGGGTGCTGCAGGCCCTGGCGGTCTACCTGGGCCTTGAACGCCGCTGGTTTGACGACCCGGTCCGGGATGGCAACTCCATCCTGCGCCTCCTGCACTATCCGCCGGTCCCGCCGGACGGTCCCAACATCCGGGCCGGGGCGCATGGGGACATCAACGTCATCACCCTCCTGCTCGGCGCAGAGGAGGCGGGGCTGGAGGTCCTCGACCACGACGGCCGCTGGATCGCCGTGAACCCGCCGGCGGGATCCCTGGTCTGCAACATCGGCGACATGCTGGAGCGACTGAGCAACCGGGTCCTGCCCTCGACCATCCACCGGGTCGTCAACCCGGCGCCGGAGCGGCGGGGCGTGTCGCGCTACTCGACGCCCTTCTTCCTGCACTTCCGGCCGGACTTCGAGGTCCGCACCCTGCCCGGCTGCGTCACGCCGGAGCGGCCGGACGCCTTCCCCGATCCGATCACCGCCGACGCCTTCCTCCAGCAGAGGCTGCGGGAGATCAAGCTGGCCTGACCCCCGGCTACAGGGCCTCCAGCCCGCCGGAGTCCGACACGGTCACGGACAGGTCGGTCAGCAGGCCGTCGTGGATGGCGTAGATCCAGCCATGGACGCTGATCGCCTGCCCGCGCGCCCAGGCGTCCTGGACGAAGACGTCCGAGGCGACGTTCCGCACCTGGCGGATGACATTCAGCTCGCAGAGCCGGTCCAGGCGCGGGCCATCCCCGAGCGCCTCGAGTTCTGTCCGGTTCTCGGCGTAGATTTCCCGGATCGGGTGAAGCCAGTGGTCGACCAGGCCCCGCCGACGCCCGTCCACCGCCGCGGCCACGCCACCGCAGCCATAGTGTCCCACCACCATGATGTGACGCACCTTGAGCACGTCCACGGCGAACTGCAGCACCGAGAGGTAGTTGGCGTCCTGGGGCGGCGCGAGGTTGGCCACGTTCCGGTGCACGAACAGTTCGCCGGGATCGAGGCCGACGATCTCGTTGGCGGGCACCCGGCTGTCGGCGCAGCCGATCCAGAGGTACTCCGGGCTCTGCTGGCCGGCGAGGCGCTGGAAGAAGCCAGGGTCCACGGACAGCTTGGCTGCGGCCCAGCGACGATTATTGGCCTTGAGGTCCTCAAGCATTCAGGGTTTCGGCGCTCCCGGCTGGTTCCGTGGATGGGCGGCCTCGAAGGCCGGATGGGCGGCGGCATGGTCCGACGCCGCCTTCAGGGCGGGCCAGCGGGCCATGTCGAGGTCGTATCGCGCGGCGGCGTAGACCTGAGGAACCAGGAGGCAGTCCGCGAGGGTCGGCGTCGCGCCATAGGCGAATCCCTCCCCGTACCGGGCGACCAGGGAGTCCAGGGCGTCGAACCCATCGCTCACCCAGCGGGCGGACCAGGTGGTGACATCCCCGCGGGACACCCCCAGGCCCTGCAGGGCCTGGTGGACCCTCAGGTTGTTCAGCGGATGGATGTCGCAGGCGATCAGGGCGGCCATGGACCGGACACGGGCTCGGCCCAGGGCATCCGCCGGAAGGAGGGGCGGGGTCGGATGGGTCTCCTCCAGCCACTCCAGGATGGCCAGGCTCTGGGTCAGGAGGTCGCCGGCCCCGGTGTCCAGGGCGGGCGCCAGGCCCTGGGGGTTTCTCGCCCGGTAGGCCTCGCCATGCTGGTCGCCGGCGCGCAGGTCCACGGGGACGACTTCGTAGGACAGGCCCTTGAGGGCGAGGCCGATGCGCACCCGGTAGGGCGCCGTGGCGGCCCAGAAGCTGTAGAGGGTCAGGGCCATGCCGGTCAGTCCAGCTGGAAGGCCAGGAGGCCGACGCCCTCGACCTCGCCCTCGATCCGGTCGCCGCGCTGCAGCGGGCCCACGCCCTCCGGCGTTCCCGTGAAGATCAGGTCGCCGGCCGCCAGGGTCCAGAGGCGCGAGGCCTCGGAAATGATCTCGGCGACGTCCCAGATCATGTCCGCCACGACGGCGTCCTGGCGGACGACGCCGTTGACGGACAGGCGGATGGCCCCCTGGGGCGGGTCGCCCGTCCAGGGCCGGACCGCCGAGATGGGCCCCGAAGCGTCAAACCCCTTGGCCGCTTCCCAGGGCTGGCCCTTGTCCTTGGCCACGGCCTGCAGGTCCCGGCGGGTCAGGTCGACGCCCACGGCGTAGCCGAAGACAGCCTCGAGCGCCCGCCCGACCGGGATGTCCGCGCCGCCGGACTTCAGGGCGACGACGAGTTCGATCTCATGGTGCAGGTTGCCGGTCGCGGAGGGGAAGGGAACCGCGCCGCCGGGCGGCACGACGGCGTCCGCGGGCTTGGCGAAGAAGAAGGGCGGATCCCGGTCGTCGCCGCCCATCTCGCGGCGGTGGGCGGCGTAGTTCCGGCCGACGCAGAGCACCCGGCGGACCGGAAAGAAGGCGTCCGACCCCTCGACGGGGATCAGGACCGGCGGCGGCGGCGCATGCGTGAAGCGGGTCATGGGGAGGCAATACGCCCGGGGCGGCTCCAGGAAAACCCCGGGGGGTGCGGGCGATTGACAGGGGCGGCGGCCTGCGGCCTAGGTCGGCCGCCCGGAACCGGAGAGCGACATGCCTGATCCCGCCGCGAAAGGCCCCCTTTCCGACCTGCGGGTCGTGGAGATGGGCACCCTCATCGCCGGTCCCTTCTGCGGCCAGGTCCTGGGCGACTTCGGCGCCGACGTGGTCAAGGTGGAGGATCCCGGCAAGGGCGATCCCATGCGCCAGTGGGGCCGGTCCCTGCCCAAGGGCCTGTCGCCCTGGTGGCCGGTCATCGGCCGCAACAAGCGTTCGGTCGCCCTCGACCTGCGCCAGCCCGAGGGCCGGGAGCTGGCCCTCGCCCTGATCGACCAGGCCGACGTGCTGATCGAGAACTTCCGTCCCGGCGCCATGGAGAAGTGGGGCATGGGCTACGAGGCCCTGGCCGCCCGCAATCCCCGCCTGGTGATGGCCCGGGTGTCGGGCTTCGGCCAGACCGGGCCCTATTCGGAACGGGCGGGCTACGGCCTGATCGGCGAGGCCATGGGCGGCCTGCGGTACGTCACCGGCGAGCCCGACCGGCCCCCGGCCCGGGCCGGCATCTCCATCGGCGACAGCCTGACCGCCCTGCACGCGGTGATCGGCGTCATGATGGCCCTGCACCACAGGGAGCGGACCGGCCGGGGCCAGATGATCGACGCCGCCCTCTACGAAAGCGTCCTCTCGGTCATGGAGAACCTGGTCACCGAGTACGACCTCACCGGCTATGTCCGCGAGCGATCGGGCTCCATCCTGCCGGGCATCGCGCCCTCGAACGTCTATCCCTGCGCCAATGGCGAGAGCCTGCTGATCGGCGGCAATGGCGACGCCGTCTTCGCCCGCCTGGCCGCCACCATGGGCCGGGAGGACCTGTCCGCCGACCCGCGCTATGCGACCCACGCCGCCCGGGGCGAGAACCAGGCTGAGCTGGACGCCCTCGTCTCGGCCTGGACGCGGAACTGGCCGCTTCCCGAGCTCCTGGCCCTGCTGGAGGCGAACGGCGTGCCCTGCGGCCGCATCTTCCGGGCCCCGGACATGCTGGAAGACCCCCAGTTCGCCGCCCGCCAGTCCATCGTCGAGGTGGACCACCCGGTCTTCGGGAAGGTGAAGATGCAGAACGCCTTCCCGCGGCTGTCGGAGACGCCGGGCGGCGTGCGCTGGCCGGGCCCGGCCCTCGGCGAGCACACCCGCGAGGTCCTCGAGGGCCTGGGCGTCGACGCCGGCCGCCTGGCGGACCTTGAGGCCCGGAAGATCACCGCCCTCGGCTGATCACTCCGAGACCGCCAGGTCGTCGGCGTGGATGACCGGACCCTCGGAATAGCCGAGGGTCGCCTCGATCGCCGCCGAACTGAGTCCGCAGATCCGCACGGCGTCTTCGGAGTCGTATCGGCTCAGGCCCCGTGCGACCTCACGGCCGGCTTCGTCGCGCACCACCACGGCGTCGCCCTTGCCGAACCGGCCCTCCACGGCGGTGACCCCCGCCGCCAGCAGGCTCTTGCCCCGCCGCAGGGCGCGGGCCGCCCCGGCGTCGATGCTGACCACGCCGGCGGGCGCCAGGGACCCGCCGATCCAGGACTTGCGCGCCGCGTGGGGGGTGAGGGCGGCGGTGATGAGGGTGGCGCAGCCCGCCTGCCGGGCGATCCGGGCGGCCATGACCTTGGTCGCCATGCCGCCGGTGCCGACACCGGCCGCCGCATTGGCCCCGCCGGCCATGGCCTCGATCCCGGCG
>CAIMLY010000200.1 GCA_903842425.1 uncultured Alphaproteobacteria bacterium
ACTCAAGATAGGGGCGGCCGCGTCGGATCATCTTGCAGGCCCTTTGCGCGTGCGGGGTGGGCGTCCTCCTCGCCGGATACCATCGGCCCTGCGGGCCAGCAAGGCGGCGGAGGACGCGGGCCGGGTCCACGGGCGTCGCCCGGATTGAACCTCGACTCTTCCCCCGCCGGGTCTAGGCTCTGCTCCCACGGAGGCGAGGCCCGGGGGGGGATCGGCATGCAGGCATCGAGCCCGGACGGCCCTGAGGCCCGTGCGGCAGGGGTCCGTTACTACGTCCTGGCGATCACCTGCCTGGCCTATGCGCTCAACATCGCCGACCGCTATGTGGTGACCACGGTGATGGAACCCATGCGGCTGGACCTCAACCTGTCCGACAGCGGCGTCGCCTTCCTGACCGGCGTCCCGCTGGCGGTCTTCTACGTGTCCCTGGGCCTGCCCCTGTCCTGGCTGGCGGACCGGGCCAACCGGCGGAACATACTGGCGGCCGCCCTGGTGGTCTGGTCGGGGATGACCGCGCTCTGCGGCCTGTCCCAGACCTACCTGCAGTTCCTCCTGGCCCGGATCGGGGTCGGCGTCGGAGAGGCCGGCGGCACGCCGCCGTCGAACTCGATCCTGGCCGACCATTTTCCCGCCGACCGGCGGGCCATGGCCATGACCCTCTTCGCCCTCGGCGCGCCCCTGGGCGCCTGGATGGGGGCGGACATGGCCGGCTTCGTGGCCAGCCAGCACGGCTGGAGGGCGGCCTTCCTGGCCCTGGGGGCGCCCGGGGTCCTCCTCGGCGTCATCGTCTTCCTGACGGTCCGGGAACCCGTGCGCGGGCGCCTGGATCCCGCCGGCGCGGCCGCGCCGGAGCGCCCGGATGTCCTTCGCGCCCTGGGCTTCCTCTGGCGCCAGAAGGCCTGCGTCCACGTGATCATGGGCGGCGGGATCTGTGCGCTCTGGGGATGGGGCCTGATCTGGTTCGCGCCGACCTTCCTGCAGCGGGCCCATCACCTGGATGTCGGCCAGGCCGGCGCCCTCCTGGGGCCGATCCACCTGATCACGGGCGCAGCGGCGACGGTGGTCACCGCCTGGCTCCTGTCCCGGCCCGCCTTCGCCGACCCGCGACGGGTCTGCTGGCTCCTGGCGGCGGGGGTCGCCCTGGCCACCGTCCCGTCCTTCATCGCCTTCCAGACCCGTGACCTGGGGGTCGCCCGCCTGATGTTCTGGATGTTCATCCCGGCGCTCTACTTCTACGTCGGCCCGGCCATGGCCCTGGTCCAGAACCTGGCGCCGGCCGGCCTGCGCGCGACCTTCATCTCGGTCTCGGTCCTGGTCGCCAACGTCCTGAACCTGATCGTGGCGCCGCAGGCGGTGGGCGCGCTCAGCGACCACTTCGGCGGCGCCGGGGGGCCGGATGCAGAGTCCCTGCGGCTGGCCCTGCTGATCCTTGCGCCCACCGGGTTCTGGGCCGTCTTCCACTTCTGGGCGGCGGCCCGCACCATCGTCGCCGACCAGGCCCGGGC
>CAIMLY010000201.1 GCA_903842425.1 uncultured Alphaproteobacteria bacterium
CGGAGCGGCGGTCAAGTCTCGGCCTCCCCCCGGACGAGAAATGGGGGCGGCGCCCTGCGGCGCCGCCCCCTTCCGTTTTCCATCCGATCCGGCGCCGTCAGGCGCTGATCGATCCGGCGTCGATCCGGAAGCCCGGCCCCATGGTGGAGGAGAGGCTGATCTTCTTGATGTAGGTGCCCTTCGCGCCCGAGGGCTTGGCCTTGTTCAGGGCGTCGACCAGGGCGCGCACGTTGGCGGCGATCTGCTCGTCGGTGAAGCTGGCCTTGCCGATGCCGGCGTGGATGATGCCGGTCTTCTCGGTACGGAACTCGATGGCGCCGCCCTTGGCGTCCTTGACGGCCTGGCCGACATTGGGCGTCACGGTGCCGACGCGCGGGTTCGGCATCAGGCCGCGGGGGCCCAGCACCTTACCCAGGCGACCCACCAGGGCCATCATGTCGGGGGTGGCGATCACGCGGTCGAACTCCATGAAGCCGCCCTGGATGCGCTCGACGAGCTCCTCCGCGCCGACGATCTCGGCGCCGGCGGCCTTGGCCTCATCGGCCTTGGCGTCGCGGGCGATGACCGCGACCCGGACGTCGCGGCCCGTGCCCGAGGGCAGGTTGACGACGCCGCGGACCTGCTGGTCGGCATGGCGGGGATCGACGCCCAGGTTGACGGCGATCTCGATCGACTCGTCGAACTTGGCCTTGGCGTTTTCCTTGACGAGCCGGATGGCGGCGTCGACCGGATGGGCGGCGAGGCGGTCGCCGGTCCAGGCCTTGATGCGCTTGGTCTGGTTGCTCATGCGTCAGCCCTCCACGATCTCGAGGCCCATCGAACGGGCGGAGCCCTCGATGATGCGTGCAGCCGCCTCGAGGTCGACGGCGTTCAGGTCCTTCATCTTCTTCTCGGCGATGTCCCGCAGCTGGGCGCGGGAGATGCTGCCGGCCACATCACGGCCCGGCGCCTTGGAGCCGGACTTCAGGCCCAGGGCCTCCTTGATGAAGTGCGTCGCCGGGGGCGTCTTGGTGATGAAGGTGAAGGATTTGTCCTGGTAGACGGTGATCACCGTCGGCAGGGGCGTACCTTTGACTTCTTTCTCGGTACGGGCGTTGAACTCCTTGCAGAAGCCCATGATGTTGACGCCGCGCTGGCCCAGGGCCGGCCCGATGGGCGGCGAAGGGGTGGCGGCGCCCGCGGGCACCTGCAGCTTGATGTAGCCCAGAATCTTCTTGGCCATCTTCTCCTCTTTGACCGGACGTCCGGTCTGTTGAGCCGTGGTGCGGGGTCAGACTGGCCTCCCCTCCCACGGATTTGAAGTCCCCGGCCCGGAGCCCGGGAACGGTTGGCGGTCAGGCGACTTTCTCGACCTGGCCGTATTCGAGCTCGACCGGCGTGGCGCGCCCGAAGATGGACACCGTCACGCGCAGGCGGGCGCGATCCTCGTCGACCTGTTCCACCGAGCCGTTGAAGCTGGCGAAGGGGCCGTCCGTGACCCGCACGGTCTCGCCGATCTCGAAGGTGATGGTCGGCTTCGGCCGCTCCACGCCCTCCTCGATGGCGCCGATGATCCGGGCGACCTCGCGCTCGGACACCGGCTGGGGCTTGTTCTGGCTGCCCAGGAAGCCCGTCACCTTCGGGGTGTTCTTGATGAGGTGATAAGCCTCGTCGGTCAGTTCCATCTTCACCAGGACATAGCCCGGGAAGAACTTGCGCTCGGCGTTGACCTTCCGGCCGCGGCGGACCTCCACCACGTCCTCGGTAGGCACCAGGATATCCGAGAAGGTGTCCTCCAGCCCCTGGGTGCGGGCCTGTTCACGGATCGCCTCCGCAACCTTCTTCTCGAAGTTGGAATAGGCGTGGACGATGTACCACTTGTGGCGCGGGTTGGCCGCGACGGCCGCTTCGGCGTTCATGGCAGGATCAACCCCCGTTGGCGAAATTCAGAATGAAGGACAGGCTCCAGCCGAGGAACAGGTCCACGAGCTGCAGGAAGACAGCGGCCAGCACGACCATGATCCCCACGAACACCGAGGTGATCCAGGTTTCCCGCGGCGTGGTCCAGGTGATCTTGCGGGCTTCGGCCCGGACCTCGCGCAGGAACTGGAGGAGCCCAACGCGCTTCTTGGGCGCGGCGGCGGACGCCAGGGCTGACGACGGCGATACGGCCGCTGCCGTGCGGGCCGCCCGTTCCTTCATCGCCTGGGGCTTGGAGCCCTTGTTCCTGGCCATGGCCGTTCCTGAAACTCTCTTCTTCCGGACCCGAACCGCCGGATCCCGAACCCTACATAGTCAGCCCGTGGCAGGAGTGGAGGGACTCGAACCCCCGGCCCTCGGTTTTGGAGACCGATGCTCTACCAGCTGAGCTACACTCCTGTGCCCCGACCCCGGAGGGCGCGGACGCGCCGGAGAAGAGCCCTCGCGGGCCCGGTTCTCCGGAGCCGGCTCGTTTAGCAGCGCCTCCCCTGCGGAGCAAGGGGCGCGCGGTCTTGCGTCCTTCGCACGCTCGTTCAAGGATAAGGCGAGTGCGTCGGTCGCCGACGCGCCAATGAGGGAGAAGACACCATGATGCGCCTTCCGGGCCTCTTCGCCGCCGCCGCCCTGGCACTCGGCGTCGCCGCCGGACCCGCAGTCGCCCAGGAACGCGGCGCGCCGCCGCCCCAAGGAGACTACTGGAACACCTGCCGGAACGTCTCGACCGTGGGATATGGCCCGAATGCGGTCATGACCGCCCAGTGCCAGGACCGCTATGGTCGCTGGAACAACACCACCCTTCGGGTCGGGAACTGCACCTACATCAGCAATGTCGACGGCCGCCTGGAGTGCCGTTCGGGAGGCGGCTGGAATGGCGGCAACCAGGGCGGCGGCTGGAATGGCGGGAACCCGGGCGGCGGACGTCCGCCCTACGCCCAGCCGCAGGCCACCCTCTACTCCGGCCTGAACTTCAGCGGCCAGGCCTTCGAGACCACCCGCGAGTACTCGAACCTGCCGTCCTACTTCAATGACAAGGCCCTGAGCCTTCGCGTCGCCCGGGGCATGTCCTGGGAGGTCTGCTCCGACGCCAACTTCCGCGGCAACTGCCAGGTGATCGACCGGGACGTGCCGGACCTGCGGCGCTACGGCCTCGGCTTCGCCATCAGCTCCCTGCGCCCGATGGATGGCCAGGGCGGCGGGTATCCGACCTATCCTCCGCCCCCTCCCCCGCCTCCGCCCTGGGGCGGCGGCGGCGGCGGCGGATTCCGTCCGTCGACCCTGCTGATGTATCCGACCGTGAACTTCAGCGGCCCGGCCTTCGAGGCCCGGCAGGAGTACTCGAACCTGCCGCGGCAGTTCAACGACCAGGCCCACAGCCTGCGGATCGTCGGCGGCGGCGCCTGGGAGGTCTGCACAGACGCCAACCACCGCGGACGCTGCCAGGTGTTCGACCGGGACGTCCCGGACCTGCACCGCTTCGGCCTGGCCGAGGCCATCAGCTCGGTCCGCCAGGTCCGCTGACCGGGCGGACCATTGCCGGCGACATGAAAGGGGCCGCGGAGTTTCCTCCGCGGCCCCTGTTGTTTGCCCGGCCGGAGCCGGGGGATGGGTCGGAGACCTACTCGATGATCCGGGAGACCACCCCGGCGC
>CAIMLY010000202.1 GCA_903842425.1 uncultured Alphaproteobacteria bacterium
AATTCCCGTTTCTGGCAGGTGGTGGACAAGCACAAGGTCGAGATCTTCTACACGGCGCCCACGGCCATCCGCGCCCTGATGCGCGACGGCGAGGGGCCGGTGAAGGCGACCTCCCGGGCCTCCCTGCGGCTGATCGGCACGGTGGGCGAGCCCATCAACCCCGAGGCCTGGCTCTGGTACCACCGGGTGGTCGGCGAGGGCCGCTGCCCCATCGTCGACACCTACTGGCAGACCGAGACCGGCGCCTGCCTGGCCTCGCCCCTGCCGGGCGCCACTGACCTGAAGCCGGGGTCCTGCGCCCGTCCCCTGCCGGGCGTGAAGTTCCAGATCGTCGACGCCGAGGGCAAGGTCCTGGACGGCGCGGTCAGCGGCAACCTCTGCATCACCGACTCCTGGCCCGGCCAGATGCGGACGGTCTATGGCGACCACCAGAGGTTCATCGACACCTACTTCTCCACCTATCCCGGCAAGTACTTCACCGGCGACGGCTGCCGCCGGGACGAGGACGGCTACTACTGGATCACCGGCCGGGTGGACGACGTGCTGAACGTCTCGGGCCACCGGCTCGGCACGGCGGAGATCGAGAGCGCCCTGGTGGCCCACCCCGACGTGGCCGAGGCCGCTGTGGTCGGCTACCCGCACGACGTAAAGGGCCAGGGGGTCTACTGTTTCGTCACCCTCAACGCCGACGTCACGCCCACCGACGTCCTGCAGGCCGACCTGAAGGGCTGGGTCCGGCGCGAGATCGGGGCCTTTGCGGCGCCCGACATCGTCCAGTTCGCCCCCGGCCTGCCCAAGACGCGCTCGGGCAAGATCATGCGCCGGATCCTGCGCAAGATCGCCGAGAACGACCTGTCGAACCTCGGGGACACCACGACCCTCGCCGACCCGGCGGTGGTGGACGACCTCGTGAAGAACCGCCAGGCCTGAGCCCGGCTTGGACGCCGCCCTGCCAGAGGCCCTCCGCGCCGCCATCGACCGGCGCCTGGAGGGTCGGGAGCGGTCCGGGCTCGCGCAGCGGGCCCTGGCCCTGTCCGAGGGCTATCGCGGGGGCCGGGCCTCATCCGCCCTGGTAAAGGGCGAGGCCGACGCCCTCGCCTATGCCCTGACCCGGACGCCAGCCACATACGCGGCCGTGCGCAGGGCCCTTTCCGAGGTCCGGGCGCTCAGGCCGGCGTTCGCCCCGTCCCGTCTCCTGGACGCCGGGGCGGGACCGGGCGGAGGCGGCTGGGCCGCCATCGACGCCCTTCCCGGCCTGTCCTCGGTGTGCCGGCTCGACCACAGTCCGGCCTTCCTCGACCTGGCGGAGGCCCTGGCGGCGGACGGCCCGGCTTCCCTGGCGGGGGCGGCGCGGCTGCGGGCGGACCTCGCCGATCCCGGCCTGGCCCTGCCGGAGGCCGACCTTGTCCTGGCCGCCTACACCCTGACCGAGATCCCGCCGGCCATCCTGTCCGGGGTGGTCGAGCGGCTCTGGTCGGCGACCCGGGGCCTCCTCCTGGTCGTCGAGCCCGGCTCGCCGGAAGGCTGGCGCCGGGGTCTGGAGATCCGCTCCCGGCTGGTCGGCATCGGCGCGCGCCTGGTGGGGCCCTGCCCGCACGCCGGCCCCTGTCCTGTGGAGTCGCCCGACTGGTGCCACTTCGCCCAGCGGCTGCCGCGAAGCCGGGATCACCGTATCGCCAAGGGCGGCGCGGCCCCCTTCGAGGACGAGAAGTTCTTCTGGCTGGCCTTCGAGCGACCGGGACAAGGCGCGGCGGATCCGGCGCCCGCCCGGATCATCGCTCCGCCCCGGCAGGGCAAGCCCGGGATTCAGTTCAGGCTGTGCCGGCCTGACGGGACCGTTTCAGAGACCCTGGTCCCGCGCAGGGACCGGGCAGCCTTCGCCCGCGCGCGCCGGAAGGGCTGGGGAGACGCCCTGGATCCCGCAGGGGATCAGTAGGGCGGGGGCTGGGTGGCGGCGGCGTCCGCGCCCTGGATCAGGTCGCCGACGGCGTCCTGGCCGGCCGGGGTCTTGGCGGAGGGCGCCGGGGCCGCGGACTCGGCGGACGGACTGGGGGCCGCCTCCGGCTTGGGCGCCTCGGGCTCCGGCTTGTCCTCCTCCGGTTCCGGCTCCGGCTCGGGAGGGGGCGGAAGGTCCGTCGGAAGGGGCGTGACCTCAGGCGCCGCCACGGCCGGTGTCGCTGGCGCCGACGTCGTGGGCGCCTCGCCGGGGAGGTAGGCGACATCCCGCGCGCCGAGGACGCCAGACACAAAGCCGGCCAGGGCCATCAGGGCGATCACGATGATCGCGATCTTCCTGAGATTTCGGGGCAGGGACCACATGCCCCCATTCCTAGAGCCTCCGCTTTCCGGAGGGAACCATCCGGGCGGAAAAATGAGGGGAGGCCCGGGGCCGCCGGTTTCTCCCCCGCGGGCGTCCGGAGTAAACGCCTCTTAACCCTCTTTGCGGCACACTGCCCCCGGATCAGCGAAGGGGCGGACCGGCATGGCGCGGGCGGCGCGGAAACGGGGACTGGACAGGGGGCTCGAGATCGCCGGCGCGGTCTGGACCCATCCGCTCGCCGCGCGGGGCCGCGGCGCCCTTGCCGCCCTCGCCGGTGTCGGGCTGGCCGCCGCCCTCGTGACCTGGAATGTGGGCGATCCCAGCCTGAACGCCTCTACGGCGGCAGCCCCGGCGAACGTCCTGGGCGCCCTGGGGGCGAACCTCGCGGACCTCCTCTTCCAGGGCCTCGGCCTGGCCGGCGGGTTCGCCGCCCTGCTCCTGCTGGTCCTTGGCCTGTCCCGGCTGACCGGGCCCCAGCCCGACGCCAGCCGCACCGCCCTTCGCCTCCGGGCCCTGGGGGGCGGGGTCGCGATGATCGGACTCGCCGCCCTGCTGGCCTGGGCGCCCGCCCCGGCCTCCTGGCCCCTCCCGCGGGGCCTCGGGGGCCTGGCCGGCGACAGCCTCCTGAACCTCGGCGGTGCGGCCCTCTCCGAGTTCAACGTACCCTTCGGCCGGGGGGTGACGGCCCTCCTGCTCGGCGCCCTGGGCGCCTGGGGGATGATCTACGCCCTCGCCCTGCCGCGACTGGACCTCGCCCGCGCCGGGGCCGGCCTGGCGGCCTGGCTGCGCAGCCGCAGCCTCGCCTCGGCGGTCCGCTCTCCCTTCCAGGCGGACCCCGAGCCGGCGACGCCCGCCCCGCCCGCCCGGGCGCGGCGCCCGAAGGCGACGACCGGGCCCGGACTGGCCGCGGGTGTGGATCCCGGCCCGGAGGCGGCTGACCTCCCCGGCGGCCCGGACACGGACGACGCCTCCGCGCCGGTGGCGATCCGCCCCCCCAAGACCAGCCGGGAATCCGGGCGGGAGACCCGGGAGGCGCAGGGCCTGCTGGACTTCGCCCGGGATGACGGGTTCACCCTGCCCGAACTCTCCATGCTGGCGCGGTCGGGGCCCCGGGCCGCCCAGTTCGACGAGGCGGCCCTCCGCCAGAACGCCCAGCTCCTGGAGGGCGTGCTGTCCGAGTTCGGCGTGCGGGGGCAGATCGACCAGATCCGGCCCGGCCCGGTGGTGACCCTCTATGAACTGGTCCCCGCGCCGGGCGTGAAGTCCGCCCGTGTGGTGGCCCTGGCCGACGACATCGCCCGCTCCATGTCCGTCGCCGCCTGCCGGGTGGCGGTGGTCCCGGGGCGCAACGCCATCGGCATCGAGCTGCCGAACGCCCGGCGCGAGACCGTCTACCTGCGCGACCTCCTGTCCAGTCCCGAGTACGAGAAGACCGGCCACGCCCTGCCCATGGCCCTGGGCGAGAACATCGGCGGCGAGCCCTACATCGCCGACCTGGCCAAGATGCCCCACCTGCTGATCGCCGGCACCACCGGCTCGGGCAAGTCGGTGGGGGTCAACGCCATGATCCTGTCGATCCTCTACCGGCTGCCGCCCGAGGCCTGCCGGTTCATCATGATCGACCCCAAGATGCTGGAGCTCAGCGTCTATGACGGCATCCCCCACCTCCTGGCCCCGGTGGTCACCGACCCGAAGAAGGCCATCGTCGCCCTGAAGTGGACGGTGCGGGAGATGGAGGATCGCTACCGGCTGATGTCCAAGATCGGCGTCCGGAACGTGGCCTCGTACAACGAGCGGGCCCGGGAGGCGGCGGCGAAGGGCGAGCACTTCGAGCGTACGGTCCAGACCGGCTTCGATGACCAGGGCCGCCCGGTCTACGAGAGCGAGCGCATCGATCCCCGGCCCATGCCCTACCTGGTGGTGGTGATCGACGAGGTCGCCGACCTGATGATGGTGGCGGGCAAGGACGTGGAAGGCGCGGTCCAGAGACTGGCGCAGATGGCCCGGGCGGCGGGCATCCACCTGGTCATGGCGACCCAGAGGCCGTCCGTGGACGTCATCACCGGCACCATCAAGGCCAACTTCCCGACGCGAATCTCCTTCCAGGTCACCTCCCGGATCGACTCCCGGACCATCCTTGGGGAGCAGGGCGCCGAGCAGCTGCTGGGCCAGGGCGACATGCTCTACATGGCCGGCGGCGGGCGCATCACCCGCCTCCACGGCCCCTTTGTCTCGGACGGCGAGGTCGAGGCCGTGGCGCGGTTCCTGCGGGACCAGGGCCAGCCCCAGTACCTGGAGGAGGTCACCGCCGGGGGCGACGACGAGGAGGGCGACGGCGAGTTCGGCGGCGGCGAAGGGGGATCGGGGGACGACCTCTACGACCGGGCGGTGGCCGTGGTCACCCGGGACGGCAAGGCCTCCACCTCCTATGTCCAGCGCCGCCTGCAGATCGGCTACAACCGGGCGGCCTCGCTGATCGAGCGCATGGAGCGGGAAGGCGTGGTCAGTCCCGCCAACCACGCCGGGAAACGCGAGATCCTGGCGCCGCCGCCCCCCTGAACCCGCAGGACCGGGTCTTCGCCCCGCCGGCGCCGCAATGCCCGGGCATTGACCCCTGCGTCCGTCCGGATCATGTCGGCGGACGGAGGACTTCCATGCCGACACGTCGAACCGCCCTGGCGGGCCTGGCCGCCACCGCCGCCGTTCCCGCCGCCGCCGCGCCGCCCCTCAGCGAGGCCGACAGGGCCCTGGCCGCCCAGGCGGCGGCCTGGCTGGAGGGCCTTGTCGAGGCGCGCGGGTCCTTCGTCCAGACCGACGCCCGGGGACGGAGCAGCCGGGGGGAGGTCTTCATCCGCCGGCCCGGCCGGGCGCGGTTCGCCTACGCGCCGCCCTCGTCCCTGCTGGTGGTGGCGGACGGCGCCACCGTCTCGGTGTCGGATCCCCGCCTGAAGACCTTCGAGAAGTATCCCCTCGCCGCCACGCCCCTGTCCCTCTTCCTGTCCCGCCGCATCCGGCTGGATGGCGACGCCCGGGTAACCTCCGTCCGCCGGTCCTCCGGCGGCTTCGAGGTCACGGCCCGGGACGCCCGCCGCCCGGCGGATGGCCAGATCGCCCTGGCCTTCTCCCAGTCGCCCCTCGGCCTTGCCGGATGGACGGTCACCGACGCCCAGGGCCGCACGACCCGGGTGCAGCTCCAGGACTTCCGGGCCGTCAGCGGGCTCGCCCCCGGCCTCTTCGTCCTGGAGGATCCCCGGCCCCGGTCTCCCGGTCGCGGCAAGATGTAGCTTTCCGGTCACAGGCAACCGGAAAACGATCTCAACTTGACAATTTTACAGGGCGTGGCTTTGCTGTCACCCAGAGGCTCGACGTCGCCGGGCCTGCAGCCGCCGGACCACATCCCCTTTCGGTGGGTGCGCGAGAGAGATAACTACGCCCGGACGGCTCGCGCCTCCGGGCGTTTCTTTCCGGGCCGGGCCGGAGACCCCACATGCGCCTGAGACTTGCGACCTGGAACGTGAACTCCGTCCGGTTGAGGGCCGAACAGGTGGTCCGCTTCCTGGAGGAACAGGCGCCGGACGTCCTGTGCCTGCAGGAGATCAAGTGCCGGGAGGGCGAGTTCCCGCGCGCCGCCTTCGAGGCGGCGGGGTATCCGCACATGCGCATCGCCGGCCAGAAAGGGTCACACGGGGTGGCGATCCTGTCGCGCCTTCCCCTCGAGGATGCGCCGGACCTCGACGTCTGCCGCGAGGGCCACGCCCGGGCGGTCGGCGCCCGCGTCCAGGGGGTCGAGGTCCAGAACTTCTACATCCCGGCCGGCGGCGACGTCCCGGACCCAGAGACGAACCCGAAGTTCGCCCACAAGCTGGACTTCCTGGCCCGCCTGACCACCGAGGCCCGGCGGAGGGACCCCTCGGCGCCCCTGGTGATCACCGGCGACCTCAATGTCGCGCCCGGGGAGTTCGACGTCTGGAGCCACCGCCAGATGCTCCGCGTGGTCAGTCACACGCCCGTGGAGATCGAGGCCATGGCGGCCCTGCGCGAGGCCGGCGACTTCACGGACCTGGTGCGGGCGGCGACCCCCGACCCACAGAAGCTGTTCTCCTGGTGGAGCTACCGCGCGGCCGATTTCAGGGCATCGAACCGCGGCCTGCGGCTGGACCACATCTGGATCTCGCCGGGGCTGAGGCCGGCCGCCCTGGACGGCGGGGCCCAGGCCCGGGTCCATGACGACGTCCGCGCCTGGGAGCGTCCCAGCGACCACGCCCCGGTCAGCGCCGACTTCCGGCTCTAGCTCAGGGGGCCAGGCGGTAGCCGCCGCCCTCGGTCAGGATGAGGCGGCCGCCCGCCGGATCGCTCTCGATCTTCTGGCGGAGCCGGTAGACATGGGTCTCCAGGGTGTGGGTCGTCACCCCGGCGTTGTAGCCCCAGACCTCCGCCAGCAGTTCGTCCCTCGGCACCGGCTTGTCCCCGGCCCGGTAGAGGTACTTCAGGATGTTGGTTTCCTTCTCGGTCAGCCGGACCTTCCGGCCCGCCCCGTCCACGAGCACCTTGGCCGCAGGCCGGAACTCGTACGGGCCGAGGCGGAAGACCGCGCCCTCGGAATGCTCGTGGCTGCGCAGCTGGGCGCGGATCCTGGCCTGCAGGACGGCCAGCCGGAAGGGCTTGGTGACATAGTCGTTGGCCCCGGCGTCCAGCCCGCCGACCATCTCGGCCTCGGTGTCGGCGGCGGTGAGCATGATCACAGGACAGGCCACCTGCCGTGCGCGCAGCTCGCGGCAGACCTCCCGGCCATTGGTGTCCGGCAGGTCCACGTCCAGCAGGATCAGGTCCGGGCGGGACTCCACGGCGGCGCGGACGCCGGCGGCGCCACTGGCGGCCTGGACCACCGTGAACTCGCCCCCCGCCGCCAGCAGGTCGGCGAGTTCGGTGCGCAGGTCGTCATTGTCGTCGACGATGAGCAGGGTCTTGGGTTGAGCCATGAGCCGGAACATGCACCCTGAGGGCGGCGCCCGCCAAGGGTTCAGATGGCGGAGGCGCGCGGAGGGGCCATGATCTTCACGGCGACATCGGACGGATACCTCGATATCGACGGCCGCAGGGTCCGCTGCGCCCTGGGCCGCTCCGGGGTCCTGCCGGCGGCGGACAAGCGGGAGGGGGACGGCGCGTCGCCTCTGGGCGTCTGGCCGATCCGGCGGGTTCTCTACCGGCCGGACCGGGAGCCCGCGCCGCGGACCCGCCTGCCCGTCGCCGGGCTGAAACCCGAGGATGGCTGGTGCGACGCCCCCGGCGACCCCGCCTACAACCGTCCCGTCCGCCTGCCCTATCCCGCCAGCGCCGAACACCTCTGGCGCGAGGACCGGGTCTACGACCTGATCGTCATCCTCGGCCACAACGACGAGCCGCCGGTCAGTCCCATGGGGTCGGCCATCTTCCTGCACCTCATCCAGCCGGACGGCGCGCCCACCGCCGGATGTGTCGCCGTCCAGAGGGTGGACATGCTGGACCTGCTGGCCCGCGCGCGGCCGGGAGACGCCCTGGCCATCCTGCCGGCTGAGCCCCTCTAGGCGGCGGGGGCGGCCCGGTCGCCGAACAGGGCCGAGCCGACCCGGACACTGGTGGCGCCGAAGGCGACGGCCGTCTCGAAGTCGCCGCTCATGCCCATGGAGAGCCTGTCCAGCCCGTTCCGGGCGGCGATCTTCGCCAGCAGGGCGAAGTGGGGGCCCGGGGGCTCATCGGCCGGAGGAATGCACATCAACCCCTCGACCGGCAGGCCGATCCCGCCGCGAATCCGGTCCAGGAAGGCGTCCGCGTCCCGGGGGGCGACGCCCGCCTTCTGGGGCTCCTCGCCGGTGTTCACCTGGACATAGAGCCGAGGCAGGCGGCCCGCCGCCTCCGCAGCCTCCCGGAGGGCCAGGGCCAGCTTCTCGCGGTCAAGGGTCTCGATGACGTCGAAGAGCGCCACGGCCTCCCGGGCCTTGTTGGTCTGCAGGGGCCCGATCAGCCGCAGCTCCAGGCCCTGCCGGCGGCCGGTCCAGCGGGCGGTCGCCTCCTGGACACGGTTCTCGCCGAACACCGACTGGCCGGCGGACAGGACGGGCGCAATCGCCTCCCAAGGCTGCTGCTTGGACACCGCGGTCAGGACGACCTGCGACGGGTCGCGACCCGCGGCCTGCGCGGCGGCGGCGATTCGGGCTAGGATGGCGTCAAGCGCGGGAGAGGCGGACATTTCCGGTTTCTGGACGGTCAGGCGGACTGCGGCCTTCCTAGGTCGCCGGCGGCTCCAGGGGAAGAGGCCGCCGCCGCCCCTGCTCGTCTTCACGGATCCGGACCGGACGCCCGATCCCGTGGCGCTGGCCCTTGGCCTGCCACGGGGTGCGGGCCTGGTCTATCGCGCCTTCGGGGCGCCGGGCAGGCTGGGGACCGCCCGCGCCCTGGCGGCCATCGCCCGGCGGCGGGGCCTGGTCTTCCTGGTGGGCGCCGACGCCGACCTCGCCGCCCGGGCCGGGGCTGCGGGCCTGCACCTGCCCGAGCGCCTGTCCTGGCGGGCGCCGCGCCTGCGCCGGCCGGGCTGGATCGTGACCGCGGCGGCGCACACGCCCCGGGCCGCGCGACGGGCGGGGATCGACGCCTTCGTCCTGTCCACGGTCTTCCCGTCCGCCTCGCCGTCGGCGGGACGCCCCCTGGGGGCGCTCCGCTTTGCGCTACGGGTGCGGACCGCCTCGGCGCCGGCCTACGCCCTGGGGGGGGTGAATGACGCGAGCGCAGGAAAGCTCCGGATGACCGGCGCCGCGGGACTGGCGGGGGTTGGGTTCAGCCGGCAGGCGCCGCCAGGGCGCGGCCAGGGGGGCCTCAGAACTTGAAGGCGGTCTCAAGCCGGACGCGGGGCGCCGGCTGCTGGGGAACAATCTTGCGAAGGGCCTCCGGCTGGCCCACCTGGTCCCCCATGGAGACCGCGCCGCCGATCCGCAGGCTGGGAGACACCCGGTAGTAGGCGCCGGCCTTGACGTCGGTCCAGTCGGTCTCGCGGGTCTGGGGCGTCTCGACGTTGAAGGTCATGCCCCAGCGGCCCTTGCGGGCGTCCCAGGTCAGCGAGGTCCCCCCGGCGGCCGAAGCCGCCTGGTCGACCCGGACGGTGAAGTCCGCGGCCTTCCGGGCCGGGTCCGCATGCGCAGCCGTCCCCGCACCGGCCAGAACGGCTCCGGCGAGGGCGGCGGCGAAAAGGCGCCGGTGGAAGCGGGTCGAGCGGACCAAGGAAGAACTCACCATCATCGTTTTGGCTGTCTTGCAGCCGATTGCGCCAGAAAAGCGGCGATGGGCGAATTAAGGACCCGGGCGCGCGCGGGTCAAGCGTGTCGCCCCCCGGAGTCGGGGAATCCGGCGGGCCCGGTGGCGGGAGGGTCACGCGATTCCTGTTTGGCCCGCGTCCGGGCGTTGATATAGAGGGCGCGGCGCGGGGTGGCGCCGGTGCGCGCCGCGGGGCGCGGACCCTGAAGTTTGGAGCGGTGCGGATGCCGTCTGGAACCGGAGTCCTGAAGAAGAGCCTGATGGCGGGCGCAGCGGTCCTTGCTGTGGCGTCCCTGGGGGCCTGCGCGTCGAACAGGACCGCCAAGACCTTCGAGGGCAAGGAGCCCGCCGGCTTCAATCCCCTGTCCGTCTTTGACGGTGACTCCGGCTCAGGGGGCGACCGGCCGACCATCTCGGTCAACGGCTACCTCTGGCGCGCGGCCCTGGACACCCTGTCCTTCATGCCCCTGGCTTCGGCCGATCCCTACGGCGGTGTGATCATCACCGACTGGTTCGTGAATCCGGAAAAGCCGGACGAGCGGTTCAAGGCCACGGTCTACATCCTGGACAGCCGCCTGCGGGCGGACGGCCTGAACGTGGCCCTGTTCCGGCAGGTCCGCAGCGCTGGGGGCTGGACCGACGCCCAGGTCAACGCCCAGACCGAAATCGACCTCGAGAACGCCATCCTGACGCGCGCGCGCCAGGTGCGACTTTCGAACGTTCCCGGCTGAAGACCGGGGCGCGACCCGACCCTCCAGGACCCGCCTGCCGGACCTGACCGGCCGGACTGCGCCCCGGGGGCCGGTCCGAGCCCTTTCCTGTGATCCGATCCGACGGTGTGCCCGCCATGGCCAGATACAACCCCAAAGAGACCGAGCCGAAGTGGCGCCGCGCCTGGGACGCCGCCGACGCCTTCCGTGCGGGTCCTCCCGACCCGACCCGGCCGAAATACTACGTGCTGGAGATGTTCCCCTACCCTTCCGGGCGGCTGCACATGGGGCATGTCCGGAACTACGCTCTGGGCGACGTCATCGCCCGCTACAAGCGCGCCCGGGGCTTCAACGTCCTGCACCCCATGGGCTGGGACGCCTTTGGCCTGCCCGCCGAGAACGCCGCCATGGAGCGCGGCGTCGACCCCAAGGCCTGGACCTACGACAACATCAGCCGGATGCGGGACGAGCTGAAGGAGCTGGGCCTGTCCATCGACTGGTCCCGGGAATTCGCCACCTGCGACGTGGGCTACTACGGCAAGCAGCAGGCCTGGTTCCTGGACCTGTTCGAGAAGGGCCTGGTCTATCGCAAGGAGAGCCTGGTCAACTGGGATCCCGTGGACCAGACCGTCCTGGCCAATGAGCAGGTCATTGACGGCCGGGGCTGGCGATCCGGCGCCGTCGTGGAGAAGCGCCGGCTCAGCCAGTGGTTCCTGCGGATCACCGACTATGCCGACGCCCTGACGGACGACCTCAAGGGCCTGGAGCGCTGGCCCGAGAAGGTCAGGACCATGCAGGAGAACTGGATCGGCCGCTCCCGGGGGGCCCGCTTCACCTTCCGGTTCGCCGATGCTGCGCGGTCCGACGGCCTGGAGGTCTACACCACCCGTCCCGACACCCTGTTCGGGGCCGCCTTCGTGGGCGTGGCTGCGGATCACCCCCTGGCCGCCGAGGTCGCCGCACGCAACCCCGCCGCCGCAGCCTTCGTCGAGTCCTGCCGCCAGGGCGCC
>CAIMLY010000203.1 GCA_903842425.1 uncultured Alphaproteobacteria bacterium
CCCACCTGCCCACCGGTATCGTGGTGACCTCGTCGGAGAAGTCGCAGCACCAGAACCGGGCGCGGGCCATGAAGGTCCTGCAGGCCCGGCTCTACGACATGAAGCGCGAGGCGCTGGACGCCGCCCGGGCCGACTCCCGCCGCAGCCAGGTCGGCTCCGGCGACCGGTCCGAGCGCATCCGCACCTACAACTTCCCTCAGGGGCGGGTGACCGACCACCGGATCAACCTGACCCTCTACAACCTGGCCAAGGTGCTGGAGGGCGAGGCCCTGGACGACGTCATCAACCCGCTGATCGCCGAGGACCAGGCGGCGCGGCTGGCCAGCCTCGAAGCGGAGTTCGCCTGATGGAAGCCCTCGTCACCGGCCTGTTCCGCTATCCCGTCAAGGGTTTCTCGCCTGAGCCCCTGGCGCAGGCGGACCTGGTCCCGGGGCGCGCCATCGCCCAGGACCGTCGATGGGTGGTGGAGAACGGGGCCTCCGGCTTCGACCCCGCAGCGCCCCGCTATGTCCCGAAGATGAAGTTTGCCGTGCTGGCCGCCCATCCGGTGGTGGCCTCGGCCCGCACCCAGGTTCGCGGCACGGACCTGTCGGCGACAGCGCCGGGCCACCCGGACTTCCATGGCGACCTCGCCGTCGAGGCGGGACGGGAGGGCTTCGCCGGCTGGGTCCGCGGGCTGCTGGACGAAGACGCCCGGGAAGGGGTCCGCGTCCTGGAGGCGCCGGACTACCAGTTCCTCGACCATCCGGCCGGCCATGTCTCCATCGTCAACCTGGCCAGCGTGCGCGACCTGGAGGCCCGCATCGGCCTGCCGGTGGACCCCATGCGCTTCCGGGCCAACCTCTATGTCGAGGGCTGGCCGCCCTGGATCGAGAACGGCTGGAAGGGCCGGAACCTGCTGGTCGGCTTCGCCCGGGCGACGGTCTTTGCGCCCATCGTCCGCTGCGCCGCCACCGAGGTGGACCCGCAGACCGCCGAGAGGGACCTGCCCCTCGTCGAGCACCTGTTCGAGCAGTACGGCCACCGGGACTGCGGGATCTACGTCCAGGTCACCCATGGGGGAACGGTGCGGGTGGGCGACGCCTGCAGCACTCCCGGCGAGCCGGAATGAGCCGGAACCTCCTCCAGGCCTGGCAGGGCGCCCGCGCCCGGCTGGAGGCGGCGGGCGTACCCGGCCCGGTCATCGACGCCCGGGTCCTCGTAGAGGCCGCCTGCGGCGTGACCCGCGCCGACATCGTGGGCGACCCCTACCGTGAACTCGCCGCCGGCCAGATCGAACGCCTGGATGACTACCTCGAGCGCCGCATCCGGCGGGAACCCGTCAGTCACATCCTGGGCCGCCGGGGCTTCTGGAACATCATGCTGGGCGTGACGCCCCACGTCCTCACCCCTCGGCCCGAGACCGAGGTCATCGTCGACCACGCCCTGCGCCTGTTTCCCGAAGGCCGGCCCTTCCGGATCCTGGACCTGGGCGTCGGGTCCGGCGCCATCCTGCTGGCCATCCTCGCGGAACGGCCGGCGGCCAGGGGCCTTGGGGTGGATGTCTCTGAGGACGCGCTCGCCGTCGCCCGGGACAACGCCGCCAGCCTGGGCCTGTCGGGCCAGGTCGCCCTGCTGCGCGGGGACTGGACGGCGGGGCTGGCGGAGGCCGGCTTTGACCTCGTGGTCTCCAACCCGCCCTACATCGCCTCGGACGTGATCGAGACCCTGGATCCCGAGGTCCGGGTCTATGAGCCCCGCCTGGCCCTCGACGGGGGACCTGACGGCCTGGACGCCTATCGCCGCCTGGCGCCCGAGATCCTTCGGGTCCTGAAGCCGGGCGGCCGATTCCTTGTGGAAATCGGCTACGACCAGAAGGCGGCGGTGGAGGCCCTGTTCCGGCAGGCCGGCGCCTTGGAGGTCGAGACCCTTCCCGACCTTTCGACCCACGACCGGGTCGTCACGGGCATGAAAAACCCCTTGGAAACTCCAGGCTGAACCGCTAGACGGGTGCCTGGTCTCCACCCAAACCGTCGACGCCATGGACCGCCTGACCCTCAGGATCGGGCCCCGGGCCGGCAGGCCGTTCGTCACAGGCGAAACGCCAGGCTCCGGGTGGGACGACGGGAACCTTTTCACCTTCGGATGATCCGCGCCGGGACAAGCCCGGCGGACAGACCCGGAGAACAGCCCTAGCTCGCACGATGACGGCGGGTCGGCGGAACGGCAGGACATGAGAGATTTCAAGGGCATGAAGCGTCAGCGCGGTCGCAATCGCAGCGCCGGTGGCAAGCCTCAGCAGCACAATGCGAACCGGGCCCTGGAGTCCAACGGCCCCGAGGGGGTCAAGGTCCGCGGCAACGCCCAGACCGTCTACGAACGGTACCAGCAGCTCGCCCGTGACGCCGGTTCCGCCGGCGACCGGGTTCTGGCCGAGAACTTCCTGCAACATGCCGAGCATTACTTCCGGCTGATCCGGGCCATGCAGCCGACCCGGCCCGCCTCCGAGATCATCGGCCGCGACCAGTTCATCTCGGGCTTCGACGTCGACTTCGAGGACGAGTCCGGCGAGGCGGTGGAGGCCGAACCGACGGAAGCCGAGGCCGAGCCCCGCGACCGGAACGGCTGGCGTGACCGCGACGACCGCCGGGAGCGCTTCCGCGATCGCGACGATCGGCAGCGGGACGACCGTCCCAGGGATGAACGCCCAAGGGATGACAGGCCGAGGGATGACAGGCCGAGGGAGGACCGGCCGAGGGACGAGCGCCCGCGCGAGGATCGGCCCCGCGAGGACCGCCAGAGGGACGACCGCCCCCGGGACGACCGCCCTCGGGGCGACCGCGCCGAGGGTGGCCGCCGGGACCGCTGGCGCGACCGTGAGGACCGCCCCGAGCGCCCCCGCGAAGACCGGCCCGAGCGCGACCCCCTGGCCGTGGTCGAGCCGAGCGGCGGGTCCATCGCCCCGGCGGCGGACCGCGCGCCCTCCCCCACCCTGCGCAGCGAGGACGGCGCCGAGTCCCAGGCGCCGGACTTCCTGCGTCCCCGCCGGCCCCGGGCCGAGGCCGAGGGCGAGGAGTCGCGGCCTCCCCGCCGTCGCCGGGCGCCCCGGTCCTTCGAGGGCGACGAGGGCCCGGGCGGCGAAGGCTGACCCCCAGCGCGGTTGCGCCGGCAGGCCTTCAGGTCTAGCCATGGCGCATGGCGCACGACTGCGGACATGACGACGGACCCCGGCAGGGGCTCAGGGGCCAGGGCCTCTCCCGGGCCCTGGAGGATGCAGAGGTGCGCTGCACCAGCGCCCGGGAGCGACTGACCGCGCCCCGTCGCCGGGTGCTCGAGCTCCTGTTGTCCTCGGACGCGCCTCTCAAGGCTTATGACATGATCGCCGCCTTCGGAGGCGACGGTTCACCGGCCAAGCCGCCCACCGTCTACCGGGCCCTGGACTTCCTGGAGAAGCAGGGCTTCGCACACCGGATCGAGAGCCTGAACGCCTACGTGCCCTGCCGGATCGAGGGCGGCGCCCACCGTGCGGCCTTCCTGATCTGCGAGTGCTGCGGCGCCGCACGAGAGTTCGAGCCCGGCCTCGACGCCGGCCTGTCGGCGGCGGCGGAGGCTGGCTATTCGGTCCGCAGCCTGACTCTCGAGGCCCGTGGCCTCTGCCCCGCCTGCCGCAACGCCTGAGCCCTGGCGCCCGCCATGATCGAGGCGACCCCCGACATCCACATCCCGGAAGATGAGATCACCGAACGCTTCGTCCGTGCCGCGGGCCCGGGCGGGCAGAACGTCAACAAGGTCTCGACGGCGGTGGAGCTGCGGTTCGACATCAGGCGCTCCCCCTCCCTGCCAAACGACGTGGCCGTCCGGCTGATGAAGCTGGCCGGCCGGCGCCTGACCCAGGACGGGGTGCTGGTGCTCAGCGTCATGACCCACCGCAGCCAGGAGCGGAACCGGGCCGAGGCCCTGCAGCGCCTGGTGGAGCTCATCCGCAAGGCGGCCGAGCCGCCGCCGCCGCCGCGCAAGCGCACCCGCCCGACCCTGGCGTCCAAGGTGCGGCGGGTGGAAGGCAAGGTCCGCCGGGGCGGCGTGAAGTCGCTGAGGGGAAAGGTGCGGGGCGAGGACTGAGCCCCGCCCCGCCTCCGGGTCAGTGGACCTGGGGCCGGCCGATCACCAGGCCATCGGCGCCCGTCGTCACGGCGATCACCGAGCCATCCACCAGGTCGCCCTGCAGCAGCTTGCGCGCCACGGGGTCCACCAGGTCCTTCTGGATCACCCGCTTGAGGGGCCGGGCGCCGTAGACCGGGTCGTAGCCCTTGTCGGCCAGCCAGGTCATGGCGGCGTCGTCCAGGGACAGGGTCATCCGCCGGTCGGCCAACAGCTTCTCAAGGCGCTTCAGCTGGATGCGGACGATGTTGTCCATCTCCGCCCGGCCCAACCTGCGGAACAGGATGATCTCGTCCACCCGGTTCAGGAACTCGGGCCGGAAGTGGCCGCGGACCACGCCCATGACGTCGCCCCGCACCGCCTCGACATCCTCGCCTTCCTTCTGGCTGGCCAGGAACTCCGAGCCGAGGTTGGAGGTCATGATCAGGAGGGTGTTACGGAAGTCCACGGTCCGGCCCTGGCCGTCGGTCAGGCGACCGTCATCCAGCACCTGGAGCAGCACGTTGAAGACGTCCGGGTGGGCCTTCTCGACCTCGTCGAACAGCACCACCTGGTAGGGCCGGCGGCGCACCGCCTCCGTCAGGGCCCCGCCCTCGTCGTAGCCGACATAGCCGGGAGGCGCCCCGATCATGCGGCTGACCGAGTGCTTCTCCATGTACTCGCTCATGTCGAGGCGGGTGATGGCGGACTCGTCGTCAAACAGGAACTCGGCCAGGGCCTTGGTCAGCTCGGTCTTGCCCACGCCCGTCGGGCCGAGGAAGAGGAAGGAGCCGATCGGCCGGGCGGGGTCCTGCAGGCCGGCGCGGGCCCGGCGGACGGCGTCGGAGACGGCCTCCAGGGCCTCTTCCTGTCCGACCACCCGGCCACGCAGGGAGTCTTCCATGCGCAGCAGCTTCTCGCGCTCGCCCTCCAGCATCCTGTCGACCGGCACGCCGGTCCAGCGGGAGACGACGGCGGCGATCTGGGCGGCGTCCACCACCTCGGGGCTGACGGCGTCGCCAGCGGCCTTCTGCTCGGCCTCGGCCAGCTGCTTTTCCAGGGGCGGGATCTCGCCGTAGGCGATCTCGGAGGCGCGCTGCAGGTCGCCGCGACGCTGGGCGGCGACGAGCTCGGCGCGCAGACGGTCCAGGGCCTCGCGGATCTGGGCGGCGGACGAGACCTTCTCCTTCTCGGCGCGCCAGCGGGCGGTCATCTCCTCGGACTGGCCCTCGAGGTCATCCAGCTCGTCCTCGAGCTTCTCCAGCCTCTGGCGGGAGGCCTCGTCGCTCTCCTTGGTCAGGGCCTCGCGCTCGATCTTCAGCTGGACGACCCGGCGGTCGATCTCGTCCAGCTCCTCGGGCTTGGAGTCCACGGCCATGCGCACCCGGCTGCCGGCCTCGTCGACCAGGTCGATGGCCTTGTCGGGCAGGAAGCGGTCGGTGATGTAGCGGTTTGAGAGCGTCGCCGCGGCCACGATGGCGCTGTCGGTGATGCGCACCCCGTGGTGGACCTCGTACTTCTCCTTCAGGCCGCGCAGGATGGAGACCGTGTCTTCCACCGTCGGCTCGGAGACGAAGACCGGCTGGAACCGGCGGGCCAGGGCCGCGTCCTTCTCCACGTGCTTGCGGTACTCATCGAGGGTGGTGGCGCCCACGCAGTGCAGTTCGCCGCGGGCCAGGGCCGGCTTGAGGAGGTTGGAGGCGTCCATGGCCCCTTCGGTCTTCCCGGCGCCCACCAGGGTGTGCATCTCGTCGATGAAGAGGACGATGGAGCCCTCGGCGGCCGTGACCTCGTTCAGGACCGCCTTCAGGCGCTCCTCGAACTCGCCGCGGTACTTCGCCCCGGCGATCAGGGCGCCCATGTCGAGGGCGAGCAGCTTCTTGTCCTTCAGGCTCTCGGGAACGTCGCCGTTGACGATCCGCTGGGCCAGACCCTCGACGATGGCGGTCTTGCCGACCCCGGGCTCGCCGATCAGGACGGGGTTGTTCTTGGTCCGCCGCGACAGCACCTGGATGGTCCGGCGGATCTCCTCGTCGCGCCCGATCACGGGATCGACCTTGCCGTCCCGGGCGGCCTGGGTCAGGTCGCGGGCATAGCGGTTGAGGGCGTCGTAGCCTTCCTCGGCAGAGGCGCTGTCCGCGGTCTTGCCCTTCCGAACGGCCCTGGCGGCTTCCTCGAGGGCGGCCTCGGTGGCGCCGGCCTCGCGCAGGACACGGGCAGCCTCGCCGCCCTCCTTGGCGATGGCGATCAGGAGGCGTTCGGTGGTGACGAAGGCGTCGCCGGCAGCCTTGGCGCCGGCCTCGGCCGCGGCGAAGACGCTGGCGGATTCAGGGGCCAGGTAGATCTGGCCGGACCCGCCCTCGACGCGCGGGCGCTTTGTCAGGAGGCCGTCCACCGCCTGGTCGACGGCGTCGGGCCGTCCGCCGGCGCTCTGGATCAGGGCGCGGGAGAGCCCGTCCTTCTCCTCAAGGAGGACCTTGAGCAGGTGCTCGGGCGCAAACTGCTGGTGACGACGGGCCAGGGCGAGGCTCTGGGCCGACTGGACGGCCTGCTTGGCGCGGTCGGAATACTGGTCGATGTTCATGTGTCCCCTCGTAAGGCGGAAGTCCGGCGGTTGCCTTGATCAAGCGCAACCACCTTACGGGGGGATGTAGTGTGGCGCTTCCGCCACACAAGAGGCCCTGGGGCCGCATTCAGTTCCGGGCGTAGAGCTTCACCACCTCGTAGAGGAAGTCCCGACCCTCGTAGAGGGCCTGGACGCCGATGCGCTCGTTGAGGCCGTGCGCGCCGCTGTCTCCAGGCGGGCTGAACATGCCCGAGAGCCCGTAGGTCGGCGTGCCGGCCGCCAGCAGGAAACGACCATCCGTGGCCCCGGTCGCCATGGCGGGCACGATGGGCACGCCGGGCCACATGGCGGCGGCGACCTTGGTCGCCGGGCCCATGATCCGGGCGTTGAGCGGGGGCGGGGGCGAGACCGGGCTGGGCTTGCCGACCGTCTCCACCGAAACGCCGGGATCATCGATGACCCGGACCAGGGCCAGGCGGACATCCTCGACCTTCTCGCCAGGCAGGATGCGGCAGTTCACATTGGCCTCGGCCCTCTGGGGCAGGGCGTTGGGGGCGTGGCCGGCCTTGACCTGGGTCGGTACGCAGGTCGTGCGCATCATGGAGTTGCGGCCCGGCGAGCGGGCGAGGAAGCCGGCGGCGCCCGTATCGGCGGGATTGGCCGCCAGGGCCTTCATGGCCGCGCCGGTCTCGCCGCCCTCAATGGCGGCCATCTGCGCATAGTGGTTCCGGGTCGCCTCGTTGAGGGCGATGGGGAAGTCATGGGCGCCGATCCGGGCCAGGCCCTGGGACAGGCGGACGATGGCGTTGTCCTTGACCGGCCGCGAGGAATGCCCGCCCGGGTTGGTGATGCGCAGGGTGAAGTCCTGGTAGACCTTCTCGCCCGCCTGGATGCCGAGGAAGACCTTCTTCCCGTCCGGGCCGACCTGCCCGCCTGCGCCCTCGTTCAGGGCGAACTCGGCGTCCAGCAGCTCGGGCCGGTTGGCGATCATCCATTCCACGCCGTTGAAGTTGTCGGGGGTCTCCTCCCCGCAGGTCAGGGCCAGCCGGAGGCTGCGCTTCGGCTTCAGGCCCTCGCGCTTGTAGCGGATCATGTTGTCGGCGAAGGCGGCGGCCATCGCCTTGTCGTCGCTGGCGCCGCGGGCATAGAAGAAGCCGTTCTCCTCCACCAGGGTAAAGGGATCCCGCTCCCAGTCCGCGCGATTGGCCTCGACCACGTCGATGTGGGCGAGAAGGAGGATCGGCTTCAACTTGGGGTCTGTCCCGGCGAGGGTCGCCACCAGGGCGCCCTGCTTGGGCTGACCCGGCGGGACCACGACCTCCATCTCCCTGTCCGTGTAGCCCGCGGCCTTCAGGCGCACGGCGAGCTTCTCGGACGCCAGGGTGCAGCTGCCGCTCGACAGGGTGGTGTTGGTCTCGATGAG
>CAIMLY010000204.1 GCA_903842425.1 uncultured Alphaproteobacteria bacterium
ATGGAAGGGCCTGCGCTTCATCAGCGGCGGACGCGCCCGACCCCGGCGGATGCTCTACCTGGCCGCCCTCGTCGCCAAGCGCTTCGATCCCGGCCTGAGGGCCTTCGGCGAGACCCTCAGGGCCAGGGGCAAACCGCCCAAGGTCGTCACCGTCGCCGTCATGCGTAAGCTCATCGAAGCCGCCAACCTCGTCCTCCAAAGAGGCCAGCCCTGGGTCAAAGTCATGACTGCATGAAACATGGTTGCTCCGGCCCGCTGCGCGGCCCAACTCCCCCTCGGGGGAGGAATTGCACAGTAATTGCTCCCCATCAGGGGGAGCTCCCGGCGAAGCCGGGTGAGGGGGTCAACGGCGCTTTAACACCTCTGCAGCATCCCCTTGGCTTCATCGTGGGCCGCAGGGGTGCGAGGGCCGGCGGCCTTGATCTGTGTCACTGCGGCGGCGCAGGCGGCCGTGTGATAGGCTGTCGCCGCTCGCCTTTTGGGGCGCCGGACCGGAGGGGGACATGGGCGTGACGACCGCGCGGCTCAGCCGCGATGCGCTGATCGAGAAGTATGACGGCCGCGCGCCGCGCTACACCAGCTATCCCACGGCCCTGCAGTTCACCCCGGAGGTGACGCCGGAAATGTACGCCGGCTGGCTGAAGGGCCTGCCGGACGACGAGCCGGTCTCGCTCTACATCCACGTGCCCTTCTGCTCGCGCCTGTGCTGGTACTGCGGCTGCAACACCCGGGCGGTGAACAACCACGGGCCGGTCGCCGCCTACGTCCTCTACCTCGAGAAGGAACTGCTGGCGCTGCACAGGGCCCTCGGCCGGCGCCGGCTGCGGGTCTCGTCCATCCATTTCGGCGGCGGCACGCCCAACATGCTGGAGCCCATCGAGGTCCGCTCGATCATGGCGGCCCTGTCGGCGGCCTTCCGCTTCGCCGGCGGGCTTGAGGTTGCGGCCGAGCTGGACCCGGAGATCCTGACCAGGGAGTGGGTGGCCACGGCCAGCGTCAACGGCCTGTCCCGCGCCAGCCTGGGCGTGCAGAACCTGGACCGCGAGGTGCAGGCGGCCGTCAACCGACCCGAGGCCTTCGATCACATCGCCGACTGCGTGCGCTGGCTGCGGGACGGGGGCGTGACGTCCATCAACATGGACCTCATGTACGGCCTGCCGCACCAGACGGTGGCCAACACCCTGGCGACGGTGGACAGCCTGATGACCCTGCGGCCGGAGCGGATCTCCCTGTTCGGCTACGCCCACGTGCCCTGGATGAAGAGTCACCAGAAACTCATCCTGGAGGCGGCCCTGCCCGGCGCCTCCGAACGGCTGGACCAGTTCGATGCGGCAGCTGAACGCCTGGCCTCCGAGGGCTATGTCCGGGTCGGCATGGATCACTTCGCCGTGCCGGAGGACGACCTCTGCCAGGCGCAGGCGGAAGGCCGCCTGCACCGCAACTTCCAGGGCTACACCACGGATTCCGCCCAGGTCCTGATCGGCATGGGCCCCTCGGCCATCGGCAGCCTTCCCCAGGGCTTCGTGCAGAACGCCTCGCAGGACGTGGACTGGCGCAAGGCCCTGGACCGTGACGAGCTGCCTGTCGTGCGGGGAGCGGAGCTGAGTGGTGACGACCGCTTCCGGGGCGAGATCATCGAGCGACTGATGTGCGACTTCTCCGTCGACCTGGGCGAGGTCGCCACGCGCTATGGCCGAAAGCCCCGGGACCTTGTCCACGAGCTCTCTCGCCTGGAGGCCTTCGCCGCCGACG